>NZ_JBATXN010000577.1:0-4534 GCF_049673265.1 Mycobacterium sp.
AATCTGCATGGATCTGCCTCCTCGCCGTCGGCCTAACCGGGGTAGCCGATCGGCTACCCCAGACCATAGATGACCCGAAGGACATCCAGCAAGGGCTCTGGGCGCGCGGGTCAGTCGGGCAGCTTGAGCATCCGCCCGATGAGCTGGATCAGCACCGAGCGCAGCGTCTCGTCGTCGATGCCGTCGACGATGGGATTGATCACCGTGCCGGCGATCGCGCCGGAGAACAATGCCGCCGATATCCGCGCCTCGGTGTCATTCGACTCGTCCACCAGGATCGCGTACAGGCGGGTGATCAGCTCGCGCAACGGCGGATAATTGCTCAGCAGCCGCACCATCACCGGGTCGTACTGCAGTGCCCGTACCCAGCGGCGGCGTTCGACCGCCATTCCGACGACCTGGGTCAACAGCGCTTTGCGCGCACCGACCCCATCCGCCTGAGCTTCGATCACTTCCAACGCATCTTCGAGCTGAACCAATTCCATCTCAGCAACGGCGACGACGATCTCTTCTTTGGTCTTGAACTTGTGGTAGACGGCCGCCTTGGTGACTCCGACCGCGTCGGCGATCATCTGCAACGACGTTCCGCTGACCCCGTGGTCGGCGAATAAGTCCAACGCGGCATCCAGGATCCGGATCTGAGCGGGGGTGCGACGGATCTCGCCCAGTAGGCGAACGGGCCGCGGCTGCGCGTCTAGCACCAATCCAGGCTAGCCGACCGGCGGCAAAATTCTCACAGGCAAGCGATAACTGCGGCCAAGCGTAGAGATAGTGACCGCGCGCAATGATGGCTGATGACCACGACCACAGGATGTTCCATTGTCGCCGGTGCGGCCGCAGTGGCGCTGTTCGCGTTATTCGGCACCGCTTGGCTCAGCACCGCCGAAACAACCGTCGCGTCGTTGCCGGTGCAGCTGGTGGATAGCGATGACGACGAAGCTCAGCTGCAGGAAAACAACGCATTGCAGACGATGCTGCAGTCCGAACAACAGGCCCAACAGCAAAACGATCAGGCCCAGCAGCAGTTCATCCAAGACCAGTTGCAGGCACAACAAACCGAGCAGCAAGCCAACCAGTAGCCCCCGCCAAGCTGCACGCCCATACACTGACCGATCGTGGGCATTCTGTTTGGTTTCGCGCCGTGGATCGTCTATTGGGTGCTTGTCGGTAACGTGCCGTGCCTTGTTGCGGTGTTGGTTGCGTTGACGACAGCCGTCGCCGGGTTGGTGGTCGGTCGCGCCACCCGGACACCCGGCGGAGCGCTCGAAATCGGGGCTGCCGCAACATTCTTGGCGCTGACCGCGGCGACCTTGTTGCTGAGCCCGTCAGTGCTGCAGCGGTGGGCTGAGCCGCTGAGCAATGCCGGGATCTTCCTGGTTGCCGTTACCGGATTGCTGAGCGGCAAGTCCTTCGTGCACGAGTTCGCCGCGGCGGGTCAGCCTCAAGGGGTGGTCGAGAGCGATCTGTTCGGCCAAATCACTGCGCGGCTGAGCTGGATCTGGGTTGGCGCCTTCGGCGGGATGACGGTGTCATCTGCGATTCCGCCGCTCGCGCAACGCGACGCGACGATCCTCGACACCCAGACGCCGCTGTCGTTCATCTGCTACTGGGTCATCCCATTCTCGTTGTTGGGACTAGGGGCGCTGGCGACGAAAATCCTGCCCGACCTGATGCTCGCCCGGGCCGGCGACGTGGTCCGAAAGACGACGTTCGTTGCCTACGGCGAGGCCACGATCGACGAGCTGTACTACCTGGCGCAGGAACACGCCAACCGCGAAGTCGGGGCCGGCGAGCAGGCCTACGACGTCAAGGTCGGCGGCTTGGGCACACCGCTGGTGGGAGATGACACCCGACAGTCGTGGCCGTCGACGTACAAGGTGCGTCAGTCTCGTTAGAACCCGTCGGCTGGGCTTCTGGCACCATGGCGAGGTGCTCAGCGGGTATTTCAGACACCTGGTCGCCACACCGCCGCGAGCTTTACTAGACCCGTTGATCGTCGCGGTGTTGGCCACCACCGTGAGCTTGGCCGGCGCAGGCCGGCCGTCGTTCTGGTATGACGAGGCCGCGACAATTTCGGCCTCCTACAGTCGTTCTCTGAACCAGTCGTGGCAGATGCTGAGCAACGTCGATGCCGTCGAAGGTCTGTACTACCTCCTCATGCATGGCTGGTTCGAAATGTTTCCGCCCACGGAGTTCTGGTCTCGCGTACCAAGCGCTTTGGCCATCGGCGGTGCTGCGGCCGGACTTGTCGTGCTGGGCAAGCAGGTGTCGTCGCGAACGGTCGCCTTGGCCGCCGGACTCGTGTGTGCGATCTTGCCCCGGTCCACGTGGGCAGGCATCGAGGCTCGACCGTACGCCCTTTCGATGATGGCGGCCGTGTGGCTGACGGTTGCGCTCGTGTATGCCGCACGTCGTGACAACGCTCGGGCCTGGTTGGGCTACGGGGTTGTCTTGGTGGTGTCGGTTGTGCTCGACGTGTATCTCGTGCTGTTGCCCTTGGTGCACGTCGCTTTCATCCTTGTCTTTCGGCGCAGTCGACCTGTGCTAACGCGATTCGGGCTTACCTCGGTTCTGTCATGTTGCGCGCTCACACCTTTTTTGGTCACGGCCATTGGCCAAACGCATCAGATCAGCTGGATCGCGCCGATTGGCCGCCGCACGATCGAAGACGTGGCAATTCAACAGTATTTCGAGCGGAGCCCGCCGTTCACGATTGTGTCGGCACTGATCGTCGTCGCAGCTATTGTCTTGTGGCGCTTTACATCCGCGCACTTAGAGGAGCCAGACCGGCAATTGTTGACCTTGGCGGTCAGCTGGCTCGTGATACCGACCGCCCTGATCGTCATGTGGTCGGCCCTGATTCACCCCATGTACACGCCGCGCTACCTAGCATTCACTGCACCCGGTATCGCGCTGGCGCTGGGCGTCTGCATCGGCGCATTGGCCGTCACGCCGTGGGCAGGTGCGGCGATCATCAGCATTCTCGCCATCGCTGCGGCACCGAATTACATTATGGCGCAACGTAATCCCTATGCAAAATACGGCATGGACTACAGCCAGGTCGCCGATCTGATCGCGGCGAAGGCAGCGCCGGGCGATTGCCTACTCGTCAACGACACGGTGACGTTTATGCCTGCCCCCATGCGCCCGCTGATGGCGGCGCGCCCGGATGCCTACCGGAAGTTGATCGATCTCACCCTGTGGCGGCGTGCGACGGACCGCCGCGATGTCTTCGACACCAATCTCATACCGGAAGTCGTCGCCAAGCCGTTGAGCCGCTGCCGCGTCGTGTGGATCATCACCCAGGCCGACAAAACACGGCCCGATCATGAGCAAGCTTCAACGCTTCCACCTGGCGAAGGCTTCGGGGCGACCCCGGCTTTCGCGGTTCCACACGGCTTGGGTTTCCGGCTGGTCGAGCGCTGGCAGTACAACCTGGTTCAGGTGCTCAAGGCGACGCGATAACGGTCGGCTACCAGACCCGGATGTAGTCGACAAGCATTTGGCAGGGGAAGGTTCCGAGGGCTGGATCACCGGCGCCGACTCCGCCGACCGCAAGCGTGAACATCGGCGACATCCAATAGCCGGGGTTGTTGAACGGCCACCGGAAGTCGTCAGGGGCGCCACCGTGCACGTGGATGGGCTTCGGCGGAACCTTGAAGTACTCTGCACCATCCCGCGAGAACTTGAAACCGTCGGTATCCCAACGCATTTGCCAGGTGTGCCACGCGCCGTCAACCATCCCGGGAATCGATTTCCCTTCCCAGGTTTTCCCGTTGGATGCCGCGTGCACGGTGGTACCGGGAGCCCATTGGCCGTTGCCGTACCACTCGAAGATGTCGACCTCGCCGTCCGGAAGTGGATCCTCGTTGACCGTCCAGAACGAGGGCCACAGGCCCGGGAACAGGCAGTCGAGTTTGATCCGCGCCTCCCAGGTGGTGTTGATGTTGCCCCGCCAGTTGCCGCGCAGTTTGCCGCTGAAGTATTGACCGTTCTCGTGGCTGGCCTGCAGGACCAGATTGGAATTGCCGTCGAGGAAGACGTTCTGGGTGCGGTATATGCCATCGACCGGCGGGAATACGTCGTCTTGCCAGGTCTGTATCGTCCACTTCGATAGGTCGGGGCCCTGGCCCGCCGGCCCGTCGAACTCGTCGGAGAAAATATAGGGTCCGGCGGGGCCCGCTGACGGCGCGGCCGGTGGCGACGCATGAGTTGGTCTAGCGAGAGCTTCCGGGACGGGCGTAGCGGCTGCGGCGGCAAGCATGCCCAACCCCGTTGTTAACAACATGTTGCGTCGATTCATCTCCGGCACAGCACGACCATATAAGAGATGGCGTGTTTGCACGCGGAGGAGGCGGCATATGTCGTTCTGCGTCGCTGAATCCCGAGGTGGTCCCCGAGCTCTCCGCCCGACCTGACCAGTGCGTATTCGCTCGACCCTGAGCCGGGGAGCCACTAGTCCCTTACCGGCGATACCAGCCCCAACCCGAGGCCGACCTTGCGGACTTGGCAGACTGTGCCTATGGCCCAGATA
>NZ_JBATXN010000578.1:0-9571 GCF_049673265.1 Mycobacterium sp.
CCGCTGGACCGGCCGGTGATCCCGGCCAGGCCGACCGGCGACACGTTGGACGCCGTTGCCCGAGTGGTCGGCATCAGCGAACCTACCGACATCATCGCCAACCGCCTCGATCCGTGGCACGGCGCGTGGTATCACCCCTACTCGTTCACCCGGTTGGAGGTGCTGACTACTCCGACCGAGGAGGCGGACCGATTCCTGATCGCGGTGACGTTCCGCGTCGGCCGCGTAGGAGTGCCCACCGTCGCGGAATTCATCAGCCCGGAGGCACGGACCATCGTGATGCGCATCGTGGACGGTGAAGGAACCGGTAGCGTCGTCGAAACCCACGCCACGCCAATCGGTTTAGGTGCTGACAACCGTCCCCGCACCGCGGTCATCGAAGCAGTCATCGCCCACTCCGAACGGACGGGGTTCAAACGGGTTCGCCGTGCCGCCCCACTGATATCCGGGCTTATGCGCTTGGCCGCGTCCCGATTATGGCGAGATGACCTGGCCTACGCGGAGCGCCTCTACCAGCTGCGCCGCGGCAGGGGTAGTTAACTCGCTTCGCGGCCCTCCCGGCTGCGGTCATAGGCGCGGGCCCGGAGGTCGGCGAGCCATCGCGGATAGAGCTCCACCCCCTGTGCGGTGTGCCGCACCGGGTCGAAGGACACATCATCGCCTAGCTGCGGCGTGAAAACTCCGGTCAGCGTGGCGCGAGCCAGCGGACAGAAATAGGACGTGCCACGGGCTTGGTCGAGCTCGATCTCGATCTCGCCGCGGTCGAGTTGGTCGCGGACGCTGGCCAGGGATACGCCCGGGCCGTCGATTTTCGTCGCTATCCGCGCGCGCAGCCACCAGTTGATTTCCCGATAATGTAGTGGCACAAGGCTTGTCATTGTGTGCCCGGTCCACGAGGTGACGGGCCGCAGCCCTATCGTCCGGCCGAGCACGCCGGAGCCCGCGGAAGCCAACAGAATGTCCCAGCCGGTGCTCATATTTGATTGCGGCACAATGCGCAGCGCCAAGCCGATCACGTCCGGCAGCGCCCCGGGTGTCCCGACAGCCTTAGACAGCCGAACGATGACGCTGCCCGACGGGACCGGCAAGCCACTGTGGGCCGGCGCGAGCCGTTCGATTGAGCCCTCGGCCAGCACACCGTCAGGATGGAAAACCCGGCGCTGACGCAAGGCCGATCCCCAGCGAAACGGAGTACTGACGAAATCCGATAGATTCACCTGCTCGGAGTTCCCGCTCTGGACTAGCTGAAAACCGCTCGATCGGCCCGGCACTGCTGTGCCGCCGAGGTGATATCGCGGGCGATACCGCCCAGCACCGCATGGCGAAACACGCCCGTGGCTGTCCAAAAGGCCTCGCCGGCAAGGCCATACGGCTGAAACAGGGTACGTTGGCGATAGCAGCTGCGCCCGTCACCGTCGTCGCGCACCGACAGCTCAAGCCATAGTCGTCCGGGCAGCGGGATATCGGCTCGAAGCCGCAGCAGGCGCGGTCGGTCGATGTGTTCAACGCGCCACCAATCCAGCGCCTCACCGGGGTGCAGGCGATGCGCAGCTCGCCGCCCTCGGTCAAGCTTCGCGGCGCCGGCGAGCTGGCCGAGCCACCCGCGCAAGCCCCACGCCATGGGTGATGCCGACCAGCCATGCTCAGCGCAGATCGACTCGAAAGCCTGCCAGAGTGTTTCAGCGTCGGCGTCTATGCGGCGTTCACACACCTGCTCGTGCAGCGATCCGCCGGCCCATTCCGGGTCGGTAGGCAGCGGCCGCGACGGTGAGTTGTCATCGCCGTGCCGCCACCAGCGGGTCTGCAGCTCACCGTCGCGCACCCGCGCCAGAGCCAGCTCGACGGCGTCCTCGTAGTGGGTGAGGCCACCCGCGGGGTCGGGGATGTGCTGGACGATGTCGTGCTCACCGCACACCACGTCGTTTTCCAGGGAATCCATCAGCGACGCCGCGAGCGCGCGCGGTAGCGGGGTGATCAGGTTGACCCATCGCGACGACAGCCAGGGAGTCAGCACCGGCACCGGCACGGCGATGCGGCGCTGCAGCCCGGCGATCGCGGCGTATTTGCGGATCATGCCGGTATAGGTGAACGTGTCCGGGCCGCCGATATCGAAGGCCCGACTCACTTCGGCCGGCAACCCCGCCGCATTGGTCAGGTAGTACAGCACGTCACGCACGGCGATGGGCTGAACCCGGGTTCGTAGCCACCGCGGCGTGATCATCAGCGGTAGTCGTTCGGTCAGATACCGAAGCATCTCAAAGCTGGCTGACCCTGCTCCGATGATGGCCGCCGCTCGCAGCTCAACAGTGGGCACTCCAGACCCTTGCAGCAACCGTCCAACTTCGGCCCGCGACGCCAAGTGGTCGGACAGCCGCTGCCGGTCCGGGATGATTCCGCCGACGTAGACGATCCGCGAAATTCCAGCTCTTGCTGCGGCTTCGGCGACGATCGAGGCGGCACGCGCGTCGAAGTCGACGAAATCCGATCGCAACAGTGAGTGCACCAGGTAGTAGAGAACTTGTTGGCCGTCCAGCGCCTGCCGCACTTGTCCGCCGTTCGTGACGTCGCCGTCGACCACTTCGACCTGCTGCCGCCATGGCACGTCATCAAGCTTGGCGGGCTGGCGTGCCATTACGCGCACGTCGTGACCAGCAGCCAGCAGTGCAGGGACCAGACGGGTGCCAAGGTAGCCGGTGGCACCGAATACAACGCAGCGCATGCTTACTCCTCTATGGGCTCGGATACCGATTCGGGTGGGACGGCGGCGTGCGTCAGGTGGCCGTGCGTGCGCCGCCGCTCTTTCAACGCAGCCTCGAATACATGTCTGCGTCCGCCGGTGAGGTGTTGCCGCACCAGCCTTTCCACGTCCTTGAAGCACGCGTAGTAGCCGTCGTCGTATTCGTCGATGACCTGAAAGGTCCACCGCCCCGGCAACACGTTTCGTCCGATCAGGTGCTCGGTGATGTGTTCGGCGAGCTGCGGATGTCCGGCGTCCCTGAGTTGCTCGACGGCTTCGTCGAGCAACAGATCGGCATGACCGGTGAGCTGGTGGAACGAATAGAGGTGACCGCGCGCCCGCTCGGTCATCTCCAACGCCTCAGAGACTTTGCCCGCCGCGCGAACCGCGGCGTCGTCCAAGCTCCGGGATGAGCTGTCGTCTGCATACATCGGCCGTGCCGCTCCTCCATCCGGCGCAGTGAAGACGCGGCCGTGGTCTCGACGGCATCCCAAGCACATCTATTTCACTATCTTAATAGTTAAGTTTCTGGTGTCAAATGCGGCGGTCATGGTCTCGAGGTGTGGGGTCAGCCGCCCTATGACACACTCTCGGTCGTTAATGGCGTATTGCCGTTGATCCAGCGGGTTTCGTTTACGCTGGTCGAGCAATCGCCGAGAAGGATGCGGTTAGGTGACTAAGCGAGGGACAAAGAGTTCAGCTCCAAGCCGGGCTGATCTGGAGAAGCTGATGTCCGCCGACATGCGTGCGGTCACAGCTCAGTCTGATCGGTTGGGTCGGCATTTCGCGCGCCAGAACGACGTGAGCGGCAACGACTTCCACGCGTTGCTGCACGTCATGGTCGGTGAGACTGCCGGGACGCCGTTGACCATGGCTCAACTGCGACAACGCATGGACGTCTCTCCGGCTGCGATCACGTACCTTGTCGATCGGATGATCGACGCCGGCCATGTCCGGCGTGAAGCGGATCCCGCGGATCGACGCAAAGCGCTTCTCCGCTATGAAAATAGCGGTATGGAGCTGGCGCATGCGTTTTTCACCCCGCTCGGCGTCCATCTCCGCTCGGCGCTTGCCGAGCTCAGCGACAAGGACTTGATGGCAGCTCATCGCGTGTTCAGCGCGATGATCGCCGCGATGTCCGCGTTTGAGAGCGACCTTGTGCAGCAACCTAACAACCGTGTTCCGAACTCCGATGAATCGTCTCGCCAAACACATTGAGACTGCCTGATTCACGCCTCGCGGTTACCCGCAACTATGGCATCGATATCACACCGATACTGGTCAGGGCCCGCAAATCCGATGCGCCCGCACCGTGCAAACAGATTCGTAGCTCATCGATGAACCCTTGCAGCCAATCGATTACGGCGTCAGAAGACTCGATTGCCGCTGCGAGCAACGGGCGGGCGATCGCCACCACGTCGGCGCCCAATGCCAGTGCTTTGGCGGCGTCCATGCCGGTGCGAATGCCACCGGAGGCGACCAGCGGAATCGTGGGCAACGCCTCCCGTACCTCGAGGATCGCCCGTGCCGTGGGTATGCCCCAGTCGGCCAAATCCGGGTAACGCAGTTCGCCGTAGCGAACAAGCTGCTCCACGCGCGACCACGACGTGCCGCCTGCCCCTGCGACGTCGATGGCGGCCACCGGCATTTCGCCCGAGGCGGATGTCAACTCCGCGACCGCCGACGCACCGATTCCGTGGCCAACCTCTTTGAGAAGCACGGGATATTCCAGTGCGCTGGCGACTTCGCGCAGCCTCTCGATCGACCCGGAAAAGTCATTGTCGCCGTCGCGCTGGATCGCTTCCTGCAACGGATTGGTATGCACCGCAAGCACATCTGCTTCGACCCGCTTCAGGGCATTGGAAATGTCGTCGACCGCAGCGGTGGTCAGTTGCGAAAGTCCAATATTGCCGAACAACAATACATCTGGTGCCACGTCGCGGACGGTGAAGCTTGCGGCGGCCTGCTCCCCCAGCGCGCTGTCTAACATGATCCGCTGCGAGCCGAGCATCATCCCGGCGCCCAGCCGTTGGGCAGCAGCGGCCAGGTTCTTGTTGATCGTCCCGGAGAGCTCGGCGCCACCGGTCATTGCGCCGATCAGGATCGGAACCTGCAAGGAGCCGCCGAGGAACTCGGTAGACAAATCGACGTGAGCAAGGCTTGTCTGCGTCAGCGCGTTGTATGGCAGGCGATAGCGTTCCAGCCCGGTCGTCACTGACGAATACGCAACCCGGTCGTCCAGGCACACGTCGATGTGACGTCGCTTGCGGGTCGTCATTCCGTCAGTTGCCATGGCACTTCGCGCTCTCTCCGTTTGGCATGTACTCGGGTTACCCCGTCTCGGCACGTTGGCCGTCGTGTGGTGCAAGAGATCTGAGCTCGTCTTGATATCGCCGCATGGCCTCGATCAATGCGGCGAACACCCGCCGGGCCGCGGCCAGATCTGCGTCGGGCAAGTGCGCCATCGCGTTGCGGGTGTGGACTCCCAACGGGGCGAAGAACGCTCGAGCTGTGTCAAGGCCTGACTCCGAATAGCGCAGGATCACCTTGCGCCGGTCGCTTGGGTCAGACTGTCGTGTGATGTGACCAGAGGCCGTCATGCGGTCCACCAGGTATGTGATCGCCGCGCCGGAAATCCCCATTCGCTGACGTAGCTCACCAGACGTGATCGGTTGACCGGCGGTTTCGGCGACCATGACGTGCAGTAGCGCGCGAAAGTCGGTGGGTCGCACGTCGTGAACGGCAGAGAAGACCCGGCCGATCTCGTCGGATTCGGCCGTCAACACCCGCAGATCGGCCGAGACCTGCGACTCCAGCTCCGCTCGGCCGTCGACGGTCTCATCAGAGTCCATGACATCTTGCAGTTTATCCGCATTCTCCCCATTATTTCAGTTGATTAATACTTCAGTAACTGAAATACTTGGCCTGCGGCATGTTCGTCGCCAATGAAGTCCAAGGGAGACAACGTGAATAAGCAGACGCTGGCTGCCACGACGCTCGCTGTTGCCACGACGGCGGGCATCGGAGGCGTAGCAAGCAGCCCCGGAGCGTGGTATTCGCGGCTGCGCAAACCCTCCTACGTGCCGCCCAACGCGGTGTTCCCGGTTGCCTGGACCTCGCTGTACACCGATATTGCAGCCACCTCAGCCACCGCGATCGACCGGCTGCGGAAAGCTGGACGCCATCGCGAGGCCCGCAACTATGTGGTCGCGTTGGGCGCCAACCTGATCCTCAACGCCGGGTGGAGTTGGCTGTTCTTCAAGTACCGCAAACTCGGCGCAGCGACGGTCGGCGCGGCGGCGTTGGCGGCCAGCAGCGCCGACCTGACCCGGCGGACCGCCCTGGCAGATCCGCGCGCCGGAGCCGCTCTGTTGCCCTATCCGCTCTGGACTGCCTTCGCCACCGCAATGTCCAGCCACATCTGGATCCTCAACCGATCATGAGATCGGTATCGCGGTAGTGCCCGCGTTGTTGTGGTTCCGCCGCGATCTGAGGCTGAGTGACCTTCCGTCGCTGCTCGAAGCCGCCGCCGACGCTGACGAGATACTGGCCTGCTTCGTGCTTGATCCGCGCCTCGAGGCGTCGTCGGGCAGCCGCCGCATGCAGTTTCTGTGCGACTCGCTACGCCAGCTGCGAGACGACCTGGATGGCCGCCTGCTGGTGACGCGTGGACGGCCCGAGGAGCGGATTCCTGCCGTCGCCAAGGAGATCGGCGCGCGGTCGGTGCACATCTCGGGGGACTTCGCGCCATTCGGGACGCGCCGTGACGCATCAGTGGCCGTAGCACTGGGCGACATACCGCTGGTTGCGACCGGATCGCCGTATCTGGCGTCGCCGGGACGCGTCACCAAAAACAGCGGCGACCCGTACAAGGTGTTCACCCCGTTCTTCGATCGATGGCACGAACGAGGGTGGCGCGACCCTGCGCGATCCGGCCCCAACTCGGCGCGCTGGATCGCGCCCACCGTATTGGGCAAACGCGTGAAAGCCGTTGCGATACCCGATCCAGGCCTCGAACTTGACCTGCCCGCAGGCGAGGCGGCCGCGCGACGGCAGTGGAAAGCCTTTGTCAACGACGGGCTCGACCGCTATTCCGACGAGCGAAACAGGCCGGACCGCCATACCACCAGCCGAATGTCGGCGCATCTGAAGTTCGGGACGATCCACCCGCGGACAATGGTGGCCGACTTGGACCTGCGACGCGCGGGCGCGCGAGCGTATCTGCGAGAGTTGGCTTTTCGCGATTTCTACGCAGCAGTACTACATCACTGGCCAGATAGCGCCTGGTGGAACTGGAACCGCGACTTCGACGCCATCCACACCGACACCGGGGCGAACGCAAGGCGGCGCTTCGAGGCATGGCAGGCCGGCGAAACCGGCTTCCCGATCGTCGACGCCGGCATGCGCCAACTGCGCGAGACCGGCTTCATGCACAACCGGGTGCGGATGATCGTCGCCTCGTTTCTGGTCAAGGACTTGCACCTGCCCTGGCAGTGGGGCGCGCGCTGGTTCCTCGATCAGCTGGTCGACGGCGACATGGCGAACAACCAGCACGGCTGGCAGTGGTGCGCCGGTTGCGGCACCGACGCGGCGCCGTACTTCCGGGTGTTCAACCCGGCTAAGCAAGCCGAAAAGTTCGATCCATCAGGCGATTACGTCCGCCGCTGGGTGCCTGAGCTTGCCGGCGTCGACGATGTCGGTCTGGCCACAGGCGACTGGCCGGCGGGATATCCCAAGCCGATCGTCGATCACAGCACCGAACGCGGCGAGGCGCTGCGCCGCTACCGGGCAATCAGCTGAACAGTCTTAGCGGGCGGCCTTTTTGCGTTCGATATCGGCCAGCGCCGCGGCCAGTTCGGCGCGCTGGGCAGCCGATGTCTCCCAGGCGAGCTGCCGGTTTTTGACCACCTTGGCCGGTGCGCCAACCGCGATCGAATAGTCCGGAATATCCCCGCGAACCACCGCATGCGATCCCAGCACGCAGCCGCGTCCGATGGTCGTGCCGCGCAGCACAGTCACCTTGACACCGACCCAGGTGTCCGGTCCGATCCGGACCGGCGCCTTGACGATGCCCTGATCCTTGATCGGCAGGTTGATGTCATCCATGCGGTGGTCGAAATCGCAGATGTAGCACCAATCGGCCATCAACGCGGAATCGCCGATCTCGATGTCGAGGTAGCAGTTGATGACGTTGTCGCGGCCCAGCACCACCTTGTCGCCGAACCGCAGCGAACCCTCGTGTGCGCGGATCGTGTTCTTATCCCCGATGTGCACCCATCGGCCGATCTCGAGCTGCGCCAGTTCCGGGGTCGAGTGGATCTCGACGCCCCTGCCCAGGAAAACCATGCCGCGGGTGATGATGTGCGGGTTGGCCAACTTGAACTTCAGCAGCCGCCAGTAGCGGACCAGGTACCACGGGGTGTACGCGTGGTTGGCCAGCACCCATTTCAGGGATGCCAGCGTCAGGAATTTGGCCTGGCG
This sequence comes from Mycobacterium sp., assembly GCF_049673265.1. Taxonomy (GTDB): domain Bacteria; phylum Actinomycetota; class Actinomycetes; order Mycobacteriales; family Mycobacteriaceae; genus Mycobacterium. The sequence continues at coordinate 8,219 of NZ_JBATXN010000578.1, forward strand.
TGGGTCGCGGAGCATCGATCCCCGCCAGCGGCGATGTAGAGGTGCCCCCCACATTGTCGTCATGGGCAAAAAGCCTACCCAAGTCGCCGCACGTTACCCTCGGCTGGTGTTATGGCGCAGCAAGTTACCGCCGACTGTGCGACCTGTACACAAAAATCGCGCCATATTTCACGGGATCCTGCACACGCGGCGGGCCGTTACGGTATCGACGGTCGTTCTGACCGCCGCCCTGGCCGGCTGTAGCAATACCGACTCGTGGGTCGACACCGCGCCTGCCCAAGGCTGGCCCGCGCAGTACGGCGACGCGTCCAACAGCAGCTACACCGCAACGTCTGGCGCTACCAACCTGACCCTGCGCTGGACGCGCTCGGTCAAAGGGTCGCTCGCGGCGGCGCCGGCGCTCAGCTCCCGCAACTGGATGGCACTCAACGCGCAGACACCGGGCGGCTGCTCGCTGATGGAGTGGGAGAACAACGACAACGGTAGACAACGCTGGTGCACCCGGCTATTTCAGGGCGGCGGCATCTCCGGCCCGCTGTTCGACGGCTTCGACAACCTCTATGTCGGCCAGCCCGGGGCGATACTGTCGTTTCCGGTCACCCAGTGGATTCGTTGGCGCCGACCGGTAATCGGAATGCCTTCGACACCAAGGCTTCTCGGGGATAGCCAACTGCTGGTCGTCACGCACTTGGGGCAGGTGCAGGTTTTCGACGCGCACCGCGGTACCTCCGTCGGTAATGCAATAGATCTGGTGGACAACGTCGATCCGGCCGACTTCACTCGCGGGCTCTCCGATTGCGGACCGGCCCGGGCCGGCTGCCCGGTCGCCGCGGCGCCGGCGTTCGCAGCGGCGAACGGGATGGTGGTGCTGGGTCTGTGGCAGCCGGGCGCCCCCGCGCCGGCGCTGACCGCGTTGAAGTATCACCCGGGTCAGAGCCCACTGCTGACCCGCGAATGGACCAGCGATGCGGTGAGCGGCGGGGTGATTTCCAGCCCGGTGCTGTCCAGCGACGGTTCGACGATTTACGTCAACGGTCGCGACGAGCGGTTGTGGGCGCTGCACGCCGCCGACGGCAAGCCGAAATGGTCCGTGCCGCTGAAATTCCTTGCGCAGACACCGCCCTCGGTAACACCGGGTGGGTTGATCGTCTCGGGGGGCGGCCCTGACACCCGGCTGGTCGCCGTCAAGGACGCTGGCGACCACGCCCAAGAGGTGTGGCGCCGCAACAACGTCAGCCCGCTGTCGACGTCGAGCCTGGCCGGGAGCGGCGTCGGCTACGCGGTCGTCACGGGCGGGCCGGGCGAGGGCGCGCGAGGCATGACGCTGCTGGTTTTCGATCCGGGGAGCGGCCG
>NZ_JBATXN010000579.1:0-5763 GCF_049673265.1 Mycobacterium sp.
GCCCAGCGCTATCCAGGTGGCCACCGCGGTTGCGGCGATAGACCACAGCGGGCCACGCCGCCGAGCGGCCAACTGCGCTGCGGCGCCGAGCAGGCCTACGCCGCCGACCAGCACACCGACGTGCGCAGCGCCGCCAATCCGGGTGTCACGGTATGTGAGCCGCTCCATTGCCGCTGCGGCGGCGCCGAATCCGGCTACCGGATGACCGGCCCGGGGGTCGGCCAGCAGCATGTCGGCCACATAGCCCGCCAGCACACCGACGACCCGGGAACGCCCTGTCGTCCCAAACACTCCGGCAGCGTCTCACACGTGGTCTACTCGGTTGATGCGGAAGCGGCGCGCCACCCGGGTCGCCGACCTGTTGAACCCCGCCGCGGTGTTGCTGCCCGCCGCGAATGTGATCATGCAGCTGTCGTTGCCCGGTGTCGGCTATGGCGTATTGGAGAGCCCGGTCGACAGCGGCAATGTGTACAAGCATCCGTTCAAACGGGCACGTACCACCGGAACGTATTTGGCCGTCGCGACCATCGGCACCGAGTCGGACCGCCAACTCATTCGCGCCGCCGTCGACACCGCGCACCGGCAAGTGCGATCGACATCGTCAAGCCCGGTGTCCTACAACGCCTTCGATCCCGGGCTGCAGCTGTGGGTGGCCGCCTGCTTGTACCGCTATTTCGTCGACCAGCACGAGTTTTTGTACGGTCCGCTCGACGACGCCACCGCGGACGCGGTGTACTCCGACGCCGAGCGACTGGGCACCACCTTGCAGGTCCGCGAAGGCATGTGGCCGCCGGACCGGGTCGCGTTCGACGACTACTGGAAGCGCTCGCTGGAAGAGCTGCGCATCGATCCCCCGGTGCGCGAACATTTGCACGGAGTGGCCACGATGGCATTCTTGCCGCGGCCGCTGCATGCACTTGCCGGATCGTTCAACCTGTTCGCGACGGCGGGATTCCTGGCCCCGGAGTTCCGCACGATGATGCATCTGGAGTGGGCCGAGCCGCAGCAACGTCGGTTCGAATGGCTGCTGGCAGCGCTGCGGCTGGCCGACCGCCTGATTCCGCACCAGGCGTGGATTTTGGGGTATCGGCTCTACCTGTGGGACATGCGCTTTCGCGCCCGCCGCGGCTGGCGAATCGTCTAACGGCTAGGCAGTGATGACGACCAACACGATGGCGACCATGCTCAGTATCGCCATCACAAACCAGGGCTGCAGAAGGAGGGGGCGCTCCCGGGTTTCCTCGGTGCTCGCCGGAAGGGAGGTCGTGCGCTCGGGCGTCAGCTGTGAAGTCATGTATCAAGCATGACTAATTAGTCGGGCGAAGTAAATGTGGCGCTCGCCTCATCGGTCCCCGTATTGCGACGCACGTCACACTTCGGAGCCCGCACAGATATGAGAGGAGCAGCTCGATGACTTTTCCGGCACTCAACCACGTCGCAATCACCGTGCGCGACATGGAAATTAGCGGCCCGTGGTATCGGACGTTGTTCGGCGCCGACCCGGTGCTGGACGAGCACACCGACGCCGGATTCCGCCATTTGGTTTGGCTCTTAGATGGCGGGACGATCTTCGGAATCCATCAGCACGAGCGTTCGGCCCCCGACGAGCGATTCACCGAGTTTCGGGTGGGCTTGGACCACGTCGGCTTCGGCTGCGCCGACCGCGCCGCCTTGGAGACGTGGATGACCCGGCTCAACGAGCTCGGCGTGCACCACGGCGGAATCGTGGACGCGCCGTATGGGTCGGGCTTGAGCTTTCGCGACCCGGACGGTATCGCGCTCGAGTTCTTCGCGTCGCCGGGCTGACCGGCGAAAAACAATCGGCCAAAACGCAGACCCCACTTTGGCCGCAATGTGTCAGCATTAGCGGGTGAGCCTGCGACCGATCTCCTATTTCCTTGGTGTGGTGGTGGTGACCACCTGGGCGGCGCTGCTGAGCGCACCGATCCTGATTGCCTCGGCGTCCGCTGCTCCTTGCCCCGACGTCGAGGTGACGTTCGCCCGCGCCACCACCGAGGGGCCCGGTGTCGGCGTCGTAGGACAGAAATTCATCGATACGCTGCGCTCACAGGTCGGGGGCAAGTCGGTCGGGGTGTATCCCGTCAACTACCCGGCCTCAGAGGATTTCGTGCCGTCCGTCAACGACGGCACTGGTGATGCGAGCGCGCACGTCCAGTCCATGATCGCGAATTGCCCCAACACCAAGATGGTGCTGGGCGGATACTCCCAGGGCGCGATGGTGATCGATCAGATCACCATCGCCCAATTCCCGATCGCGGGCTTTGTCCCCGCGACGCTATCGGCGGACCAGGCCGATCACGTTGCTGCGCTCGCCCTCTTCGGGAATCCATCGGACAGATATCTTGGCGGGCCGGTAAGCACGGTCAGCCCGTGGTACGGGGCCAAGGCCATTGACCTGTGTGCGGCCGGCGACGCGATCTGTACCCCGGGTGGGGGTCTCGCGCTGCCGACGCACGACGAGATGTTCTCCGCGGCGCACCTCTCCTATCCGAACTCCGGAATGCCGGCGCAGGCGGCGGCTTTCGTCGCAAGTCACGTATAGCCAGAGGGCCATGCGCGCAGTCGTCATCACCAAGCACGGCCCGCCGTCGGTGCTCAGGGTGCAGGAACGTCCCGATCCGCCGCCGCCTGCGGCCGGCCAGGTCCGGGTTTCGGTGCGCGCGGCGGGCGTGAACTTCGCCGACCACCTGGCTCGCGTCGGGCTCTACCCCGATGCGCCGAAAGTGCCGAGCGTCGTCGGCTATGAGGTGGCCGGGACGATCGAAGCCGTCGGCGACGGCGTCGATATCGCGCGCATCGGCGAACGAGTATTGGCCGGGACGCGTTTCGGCGGTTACGCCGAAATCGTCAACGCGTCCGCGGACGACACTGTGGCGCTTCCGGAGTCGATGAGCTTCGAGCAGGGCGCGGCGGTCCCGGTCAACTACGCAACGGCCTGGGCGGCGCTGCACGGTTACGGCTCGCTGCGCACCGGCGAGCGGGTGCTGGTGCATGCCGCGGCCGGGGGTGTCGGCATCGCGGCGGTCCAGCTGGCCAAGGCCGCAGGCGCGGTCGTGCACGGCACCGCATCACCCGGCAAGCACAGCGAGCTCGCTGCACTGGGCGTCGACCAGGCCATCGACTACCGCCGCGACGGGTGGTGGAAAGGCCTGGAACCGTACGACATGGTGCTGGATCCGCTTGGCGGCACGTCGTTGCGGCGGTCCTTCGCCTTGCTTCGCCCCGGTGGACGGCTTGTGGCCTACGGCCTTTCAGCCTTGCAACAAGGCGAGAAGCGGTCGCTACGCCGGGCGGCGCCGCAGGCGCTGGCGATGCTGCGCGGGTTCAGCATGATCACCCAGATGAGCGAATCCAAGGCCGTCATCGGCCTGAACATGCTGCGGCTGTGGGACGATCGCGGCACGCTCGAGCCTTGGATAGGGCCGCTGTCAACGGCATTGGCCGACGGCACGGCAGCGCCGGTGGTACACGCCGCTGTGCCGTTCGCGGATGCGCCAGAGGCACATCGGATCCTTGCCGCGCGGGAGAACATCGGCAAGGTCGTCCTCGTGCCGTGAGCTGAGCGCTGCCGGCCATCAGCAAACGAGCGCCCATTGTGAGATTCTGAAAATTTCGCGAAGGCAGCAGTAGTGGTACGCGATAACTGTGTATCGTCGCCATCTGGTCGTTTAGCTGGCAGGCAACAGGCAACCGTCCTGATTTGGGGGTGAGCACCAGGGTCTCTGATAGGGCCCCTGGAGCTGTAGGCCAGTTAAGCGTTTGGGAGGAGAAGTACATGACCGAAGTCGAAGACCTCGACGTCCGCCACGACGGCTACCCGACACATCGGCGCAAAGTCCGCTTTGACTGGTCGAACACGCCGTTGCACTGGGTCCCGGACGACCCCTTCGCCACACACTTTTGGAACGCGATGCACCTGTTCCTGCCCGAAGGGGAGCGGGGATTCATCAGAGCCGTCAACGACGCGGCGCCACTAGTCGACGATCCGGACCTGACGGCACCGATGAAAGCGTTCGTGCAGCAGGAAGCCTGGCACGCCTGGGCGCACCGAGCGGTCCTCGATCATCTGGCCGAGCAGGGCATCGACACCACGCCCTACACCGACAAGTTGCAAAAGTGGTTGTCGACGGGCACTCATCAGCACCCGAGCTGGCCTCCGCGTTTGCAGCGATGGTGGCTCTACCGGCGCCTGGCCGACGTGGCCGCGCTCGAGCACTTCACGGCGGTAGTGGGTCAGTGGTGGATCCAAAACCGCGGCCTGGACTATGCAGGAACCGACCCCGTCATGCTCGATCTGCTGCGCTGGCACGGCGCCGAGGAAGTAGAGCACCGCGCGCTGGTATTCGACGTCTACCAGAATGTGTGCGGGAACTATCCGCTGCGCGCGTTGGCGATGCTGTTCAACGCGCCGGGGTTCTTGTTCGGATGGTTCGCAGGCGTGCGGTTCTTGATGGCGCAGGACCCAACCATCACCGCCAAACCACGGTTGAGGGACTGGCTACGGGCCGCCCGCCAGTACAAGGTGCCCGGGCCGTGGAGTCTCTTTGTGATCGGCACGCTGCGCTATCTGCGTCCCAGCCATCACCCCAGCACCGAAGCTTCCACGCAGATGGCGTTGGACTATTTGGCGCAGTCGCCGGCTGCGCGGGCAGCCCGCCAGGCGGCCCAAGTCGCTCAACGGTCCAGATCTGCTGAGAACGACGCATCGGAAAACCCAGCCTAGGAAGACGTCCGCGCCCGACAAGTATGGGTGGCGCGTGAATTCCGCTTCGTCCCAACGGATATGCCAGCCGACCTCGGTAGTGCCTAGTGCGCCTGGCATACTCGCCGCTGTGACTAGCACCCTCAAGCGGTACATCAAGCCCCTCGACCCTACTCAGGGCTTGAAATTTGTCATGAACAAATACTGGTACCCCTTGATCACCCGCCGGTGGGACAAGCAGGATGTCACCCTGCTCAACTGGGGCTACGAGGAGGATCCTCCGATGGCCCTGCCGCTGTCCCCTGAAGAAGAGCCCAACCGGTACGGCATCCAGCTGTACCACCGCACCGCGACCCAGGCAGACCTCAGCGGGAAAGAAGTACTGGAGGTCAGCTCCGGCCACGGCGGCGGTGCCGCGTATCTGGTTCGGACCTTCCACCCGGCCTCCTACGTCGGGCTGGACTACAACTCGGACGGCGTGGCATTCGCGCAGAAACGATATGACCTACCGGGGCTGGAGTTCGTCCACGGCAACGCCGAAAGCCTGCCGTTTCCCGATGAGTCCTTCGACGTGGTGATCAACGTCGAAGCCTCGCACACCTACCCCCACTTTGACCGTTTTCTTCCCGAAATCGTGCGCGTGCTACGCCCGGGTGGGCATTTCCTCTACGCCGATTTCCGCGGGTTCCTCGAGCACGACGCGTGGGACAAAGCACTGACCAACCTGCCGATGCGAATGGAATCGAAACGCGTCATCAACGAGGAGGTACTGCGCGGACTGGACAAGAACGCGGCGCGGTACCGGGACCTGGTCGTTAACCACGTGCCCAAGTTGATGCGGCCCTTCGGTCGCGTGTTCGCCGGTCTGCCCGGCACGACGACGAACAACCAACTGCAACGTGGACAGATTTCGTACCGGATGTACCACTTCATCAAGGATTAGGTTCCTGGTGCCGTGACATGGTGGGCGCGGACGGTATCGAACCGCCGACCGCTGGTGTGTAAAACCAGAGCTCTACCACTGAGCTACGCGCCCGTGC
>NZ_JBATXN010000580.1:0-15816 GCF_049673265.1 Mycobacterium sp.
CAGCTAGATGAGCGCGGCCGCGAGTTACATGATCCCGCAACCGCTTTGAACGACGGGCCAATGGACGCCGATCGCAGGACCAATGAGGAGGAGGCGTTTGAGCGGGTGTATGGACATGCACCCGTCAGCGCGAACGACTGGCTGATGGCTGCGGCACTCGACCCGCACAGCTACTTGCCGAAGGACCATGGGGTTCCTCCGCAGATCGTTGCGGGGCGATTTGCGCCCCAACCCGGCAGAGGAGTAGTTCGGTCAAACATGTTCATCCCCACCGACCAGGTCCAGAATGTCGCGAAAGACCCCACCGACGTAGTTCAGGGCCGACTGTTCCCGATGAACTGGGGCGACAATCGCGGTCCGAACGCAGCGGCGGACCCAGAAGCTTCCCGCGTGTCGATGTTCGTCGACTATGACCACGGCCTGATTGTGGTGCGCCAGAACCCTACTGGCAATGTTGACGGAGCCCGTGGCGGAGCTGCGGCCGCCGCACCTAGTGTCCACGTAGCCCAGGCACCGGATGGGCGATTGACGATCGACTACAACGCGCACGACGCCTACGAGAACGTCGCCGGCAACGCACTCGGAATGACAGTTAACGGTCGAATCACCCTCAGTCCCCAGTCCGATGGCGTGGTCGGGCTTGGCGGGAACACCACGATCTACCCGAGCATGGAGACCTACCAGTACCGAGACGGTCACCCTGCTACGCAATTGCAGTGGGATACCGCGAATTCGGGCAGCAAATGGGGTCCAAGCACCAGTCTCGAGCGCCACCATTGGGTCGGTGATGCGACCATCCCAGCCGTCCGACCAAATATGCCGTCGTGGCAGTGGGAGCTAGAAAACCTCAATCCATTTGAAGGCGATCCCTTCGTTTCGCACACCACCAAGCTCACCGACCCGTTCACGAGTGGAGTCCCCGCAGTGGCCACCGGCCGATGAGCGAGCTCCGTTTAACCAAGCCATCGCTCAAGCGGGCGGTGCTGTCGATCATTGCCGTCACCGTCGTGAGCTGCGTGATAACTGGGATCGCCCTGGCCATCTCCTACACGCACGGGCTTTCCGACCCCGCATCAGTAGGCGACTACATCCGGCTGTTCATCACATTCGCCGCCGTCTGGGGTCCGATGTACCTGCTGTTCTTCTGGTGGGCCACTATTCCTGCTCTTATCTGCCTGGGCGCACTCGTCGCTTCGGTGCGGCGCGGAGATGCCGTGCGCGGGGACAGCCCGCCCACCCCCCCGGGTTAGCCCCGAAGACTTTCGAGCCGGGACTCAGTCCGGCATTAGTCTGTGGCTCGTGGACTTTCGGGTATTCGTTGAACCGCAACAGGGCGCCAGCTACTCCGACCAGCTAGCCGTCGCGCAGACCGCCGAGGCACTGGGATTTAACGCGTTCTTCCGGTCCGACCACTATCTGGCGATGAGCGGCGATGGATTGCCCGGTCCCACCGACTCGTGGGTGACGTTGGGCGGCATTGCCCGCGAGACGTCATCGATACGGCTGGGCACGCTGGTCACCTCGGCAACATTCCGCCATCCCGGCCCGCTGGCCGTCGCGGTCGCGCAGGTCGACGAAATGAGCGGTGGCAGAGTCGAATTCGGAATCGGAACCGGTTGGTTTGAACCGGAGCATCTCGCCTACGCGATCCCCTTCCCACCGCTGCGCGAACGATACGATCGGCTCACCGAACAGCTTGAGATGATTACCGGCCTGTGGACCTCACCGGTCGGCGAAAAATTTGACTATGCGGGCACTCATTACGCGGTCAACGACTCGCCCGCTTTGCCGAAGCCTGCGCAACGGCCTCATCCGCCGATCATCATCGGCGGATTGGGCGCCAACCGGACGCCGGCACTGGCCGCGACGTTCGCCGACGAATTCAACGTCCCCTTCGCCTCGTTGGACACCGTCAAGACCCAATTCGGGCGGGTTCGCGAAGCAGTCGATTCGGTCGGCCGACCCGTCGACGCGATGACGTATTCCGCAGCGTTTGTGGTGTGCGCCGGACACGACGACGCGGAGATCAGCCGCCGCGCTGCCGCCATCGGGCGTGACGTCGACGAGCTGCGGTCCAATTCTCCGCTGGTGGGCACCCCCAATGAGATTGTCGATCGGCTCGGGTCGTTCGCGGATGCCGGCGTGCAGCGGGTATATCTGCAGTTACTGGACCTCTCCGACCTCGAACACCTGCGGCTTTTCGCCGATGGGGTTACTCGGCAGCTTTGACGTCCCCGCCGGGACCCGACACGTCGGCCGGATGTCAGTAGCATCGGGGCGATGACAGGCTTCGGTCCGCACGGTCCTCCGGACGATCCCAGCGAACGGGAAACCCGGATGGCCGACTACGGCGCGGCTAACCTGCCGCCGCCGGGTCCCGACGACTACACGGTTTACTCCGGGCCTCCTGAACCGCAATCGCCGCCGGCCCCCTGGTACCGCAAGCGCTCGCTGCTTGCCGTGTGGGCCACGATGGTGGCCATCTTGGTCGTGCTGATCATCTACGGCCTCATCGAGCTCTCACACGGCGGCGGCGGCGGCGGAACGTCCCCGACCACGTCGTCAACGACATCCACCGGGTCGTCGACAACGACCCCGTCGACAACGACAACTTCGCCGTCGACGACCACCACCCCGCCGTCCTCCTCGTCCGAGGAGGCCCCGCCGCCGGGTAGCAATGCTCCTCCTGCGGGTGGGGCCCCAGCCCCGGCCCAGCCGCCTCCGCCGCACCACCATTTGCCGCACATTCCGCCGACAATCTCGTTGCCGCACACCGTGATTACGCTGCCGCACGTGCCGTGACGGACTGCGGGTCTCCACGACCTACAGACGACCCAAGTGAAGCGCCGACCGGCCAGTACGACTACAGCGACTACGGACCTGCTGCCGGGTCGACACCGTGGAATCGCAGGCGGGCGGCTCTGATCGGCTTAGGCGCGCTCGCTGCCATCCTGATCGCGCTGGTGATCTACGGGATCGTCGAGCTGTCACATGGCGGTAGCCCCACGTCCCCGTCGACATCGGCGACGACGTCTGCGGTCACCACCACGCCGCCGACTACTACCTCTCTGCCAAGCAGCCAAACGACAACTGAACCCGTCGCCCCCGCTCCAACGACGATGCCGACCAGTCCGCCGCCCCATCACCATCACCACCACGACGGCGGTGTGCCTTAGGCGGGGACCGTCGGTAGGATCGATGTTCGTGGGGGGCAGCAGACCACCATATGACGTCGATGGGTATTCCAAGCACGACTTGAGCCTCGGCGGGAGCAACGATCTGTTCGGTTCCGACGAGACGCCGGCACCGTGGTTTCTCAAGCCGTGGGTGCTGGCACTGTGGGGCCTGACGGTAGTGATTCTGATCGCGATCATCGTCTACGGCCTCGTTATCTTGGCCACCGGCAACAGCGGCGGCGGATCAACCACCACCCGGCCGTCAACAACCACGTCGCACTCAACGACCCCGTCCCGCACAACCACGCCGTCGTCGACCCTCCCGACCACGACCACGCCCGAGACGACGCCCGAACCCGCGCCACCACAGCCGACCCAGACCTGGACGCAGCAACGTCCCCGTCATCGCTGGTGGAACGGCAACGTGCCGCAGATTCCCGGAGTGCCCCCGATCCACGTCCCCGGCACCGGACCGTAGCCGGACCCTCCTGGCCGAAGTTAGGGCAGCCTTTGTCGCGGTCAACGCGGGAAAGATGCAACTATGAGCAGGCCTAGTGATTAAGTTACTAGCGAGTAACATAGCCGGAGTTACCGCTGAGTAACCTCGGAATTGGGGAGACGCTCCGTGCAGACGCAGATGCTGATCAGACTGGTAGTGGGCCTCGGCATGACGGCGATCGTCGGATTGCTCGCCCTCCGTCGGGTCGGCTGGCTGGCCAAACTCACGCTGTCCGGCCAGCAGGTCAGCGGCCGCACCGACGACGTCGGCACCCGGATCTGGACGCAGATCGCCGAAGTGTTCGGGCAGCGCCGATTATTGAAATGGTCCATCCCCGGCCTGGCCCACTTCTTCACCATGTGGGGCTTCTTCATCCTGCTGACGGTCTACATCGAGGCCTACGGGTTGCTGTTCCAGTCAAACTTCCACATCCCGATCATCGGCCGATCGGATGCGTTGGGCTTCTTGCAGGACTTCTTCGCAACCGCCGTCTTCCTCGGCATCGCCACCTTCGCGGTCATCCGAATCACGCGCAGTCCCCGGGAGATCGGCCGCTCGTCGCGGTTCTACGGGTCGCATACCGGCGGCGCTTGGCTGATCCTGTTCATGATCTTCAACGTGATCTGGACCTATGTGCTGGTCCGCGGATCCGCCGTCAACAACGGCACACTTCCCTACGGCAACGGAGCGTTCCTCTCCCAATTATTCGGCAAGATCCTGCATCCGCTCGGCCACACCGGCAACGAAGTCCTGGAGACCGTCGCGCTGCTGTTGCACATCGGCGTCATGCTGTCGTTCCTGGTGATCGTGCTGCACTCGAAGCACCTGCACATCTTCTTGGCGCCGATCAACGTCACGTTCAAGCGGCTGCCCGACGGCTTGGGCCCGCTGCTACCGGTTGAATCCCACGGCAAGCCGATCGACTTCGAAAACCCGCCGGACGACGCCACATTCGGGCGCGGCAAGATCGAAGACTTCACCTGGAAGGGAATGCTCGACTTCGCCACCTGCACCGAATGCGGGCGCTGCCAGTCGCAATGCCCTGCCTGGAACACCGCCAAGCCGCTGTCGCCCAAGCTCGTCATCATGGACTTGCGCGACCACTGGATGGCCAAGGCGCCCTATCTGCTCGGCGAGAAGACCGCCGAGCCGCTGGAGGGGCTCGATCTCGAGACGGTGCACGAGGAAGGCCACCATGTGCCCGAATCGGGATTTGGTCGGGTACCGGGGCACGGGCCCGAGCAGGCCGCCCGCCCGCTGGTCGGCACCGCCGAACAAGGCGGTGTGATCGACCCCGACGTGTTGTGGTCGTGCGTCACCTGCGGCGCGTGTGTCGAGCAGTGCCCGGTTGATATCGAGCACATCGACCACATCGTCGATATGCGTCGCTACCAGGTCATGATGGAGTCCGAGTTCCCCTCCGAGTTGTCGGTGCTCTTCAAAAACCTTGAAACCAAAGGTAATCCGTGGGGCCAAAACGCGTCCGACCGCACCAACTGGATCGACGAGGTGGACTTCGATGTCCCGGTCTATGGCCAAGACGTCGAGAGCTTCGACGGCTACGAATACCTCTTCTGGGTGGGCTGCGCCGGCGCTTACGACGACAAGGCCAAGAAGACCACCAAGGCGGTCGCCGAACTGTTGGCGATCGCTGGGGTGAAGTATTTGGTGCTCGGCACCGGCGAAACCTGCAACGGCGACTCGGCGCGTCGCTCGGGTAACGAGTTCTTGTTCCAGCAGCTCGCTCAGCAGGCTGTGGAAACGCTGGACGGCGTGTTCGAGGGAGTCGAGACCGTCGACCGCAAGATCGTCGTCACCTGCCCGCACTGCTTCAACACCCTTGGCCGCGAATACCGGCAACTGGGCAGCAATTACAGCGTGCTGCACCACACCCAGCTGCTCAACCGGCTGGTGCGCGACAAGAAGCTGATCCCGGTCAGCCCGGTCTCTGAAGACATCACCTACCACGACCCCTGCTACTTGGGCCGGCACAACAAGGAATACGCGGCGCCGCGCGAGCTGATCGGCGCCTCGGGCGCAAAGCTGGCTGAGATGCCCCGTCACGCCGACCGCAGCTTCTGCTGCGGCGCCGGCGGCGCGCGGATGTGGATGGAAGAGCACATCGGCAAGCGCATCAACCACGAACGCGTCGACGAGGCGTTGGCTACCGGCGCGACCACGGTAGCCACCGCGTGCCCGTTCTGTCGGGTGATGATCAGCGACGGCGTCAACGACCGCCAGGAGGCAGCCGGTCGCGAAGGTGTCGACGTGCGCGACGTGGCGCAGCTGCTGCTCGAGTCGCTCGACCGCGGCGCGGTCAAGCTGCCGGAAAAGGGCACGGCCGCCAAAGAGGCGGCTGAGCATGCCGAAAAGGCTGCTCCGAAAGCATCGGCGGCAACAGCCACCGCAACCGCTCCGGCGACGGAAACCGCCGCTGCACCCGCAGAAGCCGCTGCACCCGCACCAGATAAGGCCACCAAGGCCGTCACCGGCTTGGGTATCGCCGGCGGCGCCAAGCGACCCGGCGCCAAAAAGGCCGCAGCGCCAACGCAATCCACCGAGCAAGCCGAGGCGCCGGCCACCGAAGAAGCGCCAGCGGCTAAGGCTCCCGCCGCACCGGTCAAGGGTCTGGGCATCGCCGGCGGCGCCAAGCGGCCCGGCGCCAAGAAGACTGCTGCCCCAACACAATCCGCGTCTGCCGCACAGCCCGAGGCGAAATCCGAATCGGCTGCCCCCGAAGCGAAGGCACCGGCTGCACCGGTCAAGGGCCTGGGCTTGGCGGCCGGAGCCAAACGGCCCGGTGCCAAAAAGGCCTCTCCCGCCGCACAACCCGCGGCCGCCGAGCCAAAGGCTGAGGCCAAGTCCGACCCGTCATCAACGGTGGAAGCGGAGCCGGAAGCTCAGGATGGCGAGACCCAGGCACCCGCGGCGCCGGTCAAAGGATTGGGCATCGCCCGCGGTGCGCGTCCGCCAGGAAAACGCTGATCAAGCCAGTTTTGGCATTAATAATTGGACAGTCATGGCACCATTGTTGACGTGACTACGCATCAGCTGCCCTGGCATACCGCAGGCCATCAGCCGCGGCAGCGTACGTTCGCGCAGTCATCGAAGCTGCAAGATGTGCTCTACGAAATCCGCGGCCCGGTGCACGATCACGCCGCGCGGCTGGAATCCGAAGGGCACCGGATCCTCAAACTCAACATCGGCAACCCGGCGCCGTTCGGCTTCGAAGCGCCCGACGTGATCATGCGTGACATGATCCAGGCGCTGCCGTACGCGCAGGGCTACTCCGACTCCAAGGGCATCCTGTCGGCGAGGCGTGCGGTGGTCACCCGCTACGAACTGGTCGACGGCTTCCCGCGATTCGACGTCGACGACGTGTATCTGGGCAACGGTGTCTCCGAGCTGATCACGCTCACACTGCAGGCGCTGCTGGACAACGGCGATCAGGTGTTGATTCCGGCACCCGACTATCCGCTATGGACGGCGTCAACCTCGCTCGCCGGCGGCACACCGGTGCACTACCTGTGCGACGAAACTCAGTGCTGGCAACCGGATATCGCCGACCTCGAGTCGAAGATCACCGAGCGCACCAAGGCGCTGGTGGTGATCAACCCGAACAATCCCACCGGCGCGGTGTATGGTCGCGAAATCCTTTCGCAGGTAGCCGATCTGGCGCGCAAGCATCAGCTGCTACTGCTCGCGGACGAGATCTACGACAAGATCCTCTACGACGACGCCGAACACGTCAGCATGGCCACGGTCGCACCCGACGTGTTGTGCCTGACTTTCAATGGCCTGTCCAAGGCTTATCGCGTCGCCGGATACCGGGCCGGCTGGCTGGCGATCACCGGACCCAAAGAACACGCCACCAGCTTCATCGAGGGCATCAGCCTGCTGGCGAATATGCGGCTGTGCCCGAATGTGCCGGCCCAACATGCGATTCAGGTCGCCCTGGGCGGTCACCAAAGCATCGATGACCTCGTGCTTCCGGGTGGGCGACTGCGCGAACAACGCGACGTGGCATGGTCGAAGCTCAACGAGATCCCCGGGGTGTCATGCGTCAAACCCGCAGGCGCGCTCTACACGTTTCCCCGGCTGGACCCCGAGGTGCACGAGATCCAAGACGATGAGCAACTGGTCCTGGACCTGCTGCTGACGGAAAAGATTCTGGTCACTCAGGGCACCGGATTCAACTGGCCCGCACCGGATCACCTGCGGATCGTGACCCTGCCATGGTCGCGCGACCTGTCGCAGGCTATCGAGCGGTTGGGTAACTTCCTGGCCAGCTATCGCCAGTAATCCGCGCCACTGTGTGCCGTCGAAAGCCAACCAAGGCCTTCGAGCGGTGCTAACGTTGCCGCCAACCCGACACTGTGGACGGAGAGTGACGATGCCCGCGAGCGATTACGCATGGCGCACACCCGCCGCGATGGCCCTCCCCAAGGAAGGCTATTTCGAACTCGAACGAGGTCGCTACGGTCCGATCTACCCCAGGACCCCCGCCTGCTACGGATTCTCGATCATCGCGAAAGTCAAAGAGGGTCGTGAAGAAGCCATCCGGGCATACGGCAAACAAATCGAGGAAGCTATAGCAGCCAGCCCGGAGGTGCTCGCGCCGCTGCGGCTGCATTACCTTCGCTGGATCCTGTTCGATGTGGGTTCCGGACTGCATTTCCAATATCAGGGCATCTTCGACACGGACTTCGACAAATACACCGAAGACGCGGTGACGCTGTTCAGTCAAACCGGCATCACCACGGCTTTTACCAACCTCGAAGGGTTTCCTGAGGACTGGAAGACCAACGCCGCGGCGTTCGCCAAGTTCGTCCGCGAACATCACGTCCCTAGCTTCCTGGAGTACGGCGAATACCCGTACGTCACGGCTGACGAAATCAAAAAGGCATTGCGGCTCAAGGCGGCGTTCTCGGACATGCTCGATCAGATGCAGTGATTTGCGTCGAAGCGTACTCAGATGCTTGAACTCGACGACATACAGCACATTCTGCTGACCCGTACCCCGGCGATCACCGGGCGCTACGAATTCTTGTCGTTCGGGAACCCTGCAGGCGGGCGGGCCTGGCTCACCGAACTGTTGGACCGCGCGCAGTCAGCTGCCGACGTCCAAGCCACGATGGACGCATCCAAGCGCTGGGTGACGCTCGCCTTCACCTGGACTGGTCTCCGGGCACTTGGCGTGTCGCAGGAATCGCTTGATAGTTTTCCAGCCGAGTTTCGTCAGGGCATGGCAGCCCGCGCCGACATTCTGGGTGACGCTGGTGCGAATCACCCGGACAACTGGGTGGGCGGTCTGGCCAGTGACGACCTCCATGCGATCGCGATCTTGTTTGCCCGCGACGAGGCAGAACGGCAGCGGTGCACCGCCGAGCACGAGAAGCTGGTTGTACGCTGCCCCGGGGTGCGCGTGTTGTCGTTTCTGGACTTGAACGCAACGCCTCCGTTCAACTACGCCCACGACCATTTCGGTTATCGCGACCGGATGTCGCAGCCGGTGATCGACGGGAGCGGTCAGCAGCCGACGCCGGGTTCGGGCGCACCGCTGCAACCGGGTGAATTCATCCTCGGCTATCCAGACGAGGAGGGTCAGATTTCAAATCAGCCGCAGCCGGAGGTGCTGTCCCGCAACGGCAGCTACCTGGCGTACCGGCGACTGCACGAGCACGTCGCCCGGTTCCGCGCCTATCTGTGCGACCACGCCGACACCGCTGAGGGACAAGAGCTGCTGGCTGCAAAGTTCATGGGCCGCTGGCGAAGCGGAGCTCCGCTG
The DNA here is from genome assembly GCF_049673265.1 of Mycobacterium sp. GTDB lineage: Bacteria > Actinomycetota > Actinomycetes > Mycobacteriales > Mycobacteriaceae > Mycobacterium. The sequence goes on from NZ_JBATXN010000580.1 coordinate 9,464, forward strand.
GTGCTGGCTCCGGAACACGACGATCCTGAGTTGGGTGCAGACCCCATGCGCAACAACGACTTCGACTACAAGACGATGGACCCGCATGGATATGCGGTCCCGTTGGGCGCCCATGCGCGTCGTCTCAATCCGCGTGATACCGCGGCGAACATGAACCGGCGACGGATGATCCGCCGCGGCGCGACCTACGGCCCGGCACTGCCCGAGGGGGCGCCCGACGACGGAGTGGACAGAGGCATTGCGGCATTCATCATCTGCGCCAGCCTGATTCGACAGTTCGAGTTCGCCCAAAACGTGTGGGTTAACGACCGTACCTTTCACGAGCTCGGCAACGAGCGCGATCCCATCGTCGGAACCCAGGACGGCACACTGGAGTACAAGATCCCCAGACGACCCATCCGTCAGGTCCTCAAGGGGCTCCCAGCTTTCACCACGCTCAAGGGCGGTGCCTACTTCTTTCTCCCGGGGCTGAAGGCACTTCGGTACCTCGCGACGCTTGAAAGCTAAGGACCCCCAATGAGCACGCTGCCCCCCGCGCGCACCTACAACCAAAGCCACGTTCCGCGTAAGCACACGCCAGGACGGCGCCGCATCAGCATCTACTGGACCTGGAGTTACCCGTGGGAAGCCCAGCGTGATCCCGCCGAGATGTACAACCGGTTCTCCACGATGACCGAAGTTCGTAATGCCTTGTGGCCCAGCTACGAAACACCGGAATACGACGCTGCCCGTTTTTTACAAGGAATAGCGGGCACGCTGGAACTTTTTCACCGCTCGACGCTGGCGTTTCAACAGCTCGCCGGCGAGGCGACCGGCCATCCTGTCGCAGTGTTCCAACGCATTGACCAGGCCGGCTACCGGCTGCCGATCGACGAGCGGATCCTTTCGGACACTGACACGCTGATGGTGTTCGGTCTGGATCATGTCCTCTCCGAGCAGGAAGCCGCACCCGATGAAATCGTGGGCATTCGTGAGTGGCTGCGGCGGGAGGGCACATGCCTGCTGCTGGCACCCCACCACGACGTCGGCTTCACCGATGATTTGGGCCAGCGACAGATCGAGTTCCAGCATCACGGTGACCCGTTGGTACCGCGCCAACAGCGATTCGGTCAATACACGCGATCATTGATGCGCGCCCTGAATGTTCCGGTTCATAACACTTGGGGGCTGCGTCCGGCCGTCGTCGCGCGCACCGGAGAGATCGCGCCGCTGACCGCGTTCCGCGACCTTGATGCGCCAAGGCTTCTCGCTAACGTGACGACCTTTAACTTCCACCCACATCTTCCGCACTACGAACTCACCGCGCCGGAGAGCGACAAGGTGCGTGTGCTCGGCCGTCAACGGATCGACCCGAACCGACCGCACCCGTTTGCCGCTGCCGGTAACACCGAATTCAACGCACTCATCTGGTTGCCTCCGGGCGAACAACGTGGCGGCGACATCATCCTTGTCGACTCCACCAACTTCACCACCCTGTTCGGCGGCACGGAGAGCCTCACCAACTTCTGGCACAACTTGGCCACCATGAACTAAGGCGGTCGGGAGAAGGGAGACATGCCATGCCTGGTTTGTCCGCAATCGCGTTGGGATCGGCTCCGGTCTTCGGTGGAGCACTTCTTGCTGCGGCCGCAGGCCAATTCGTCACCCGCGATTTCCGAGCCGGAATCAAAGAGGACATGGACCTACTTGAACGACTGCCGGAAGACGATACAGAGCGCCGCGCCGCGCTGCAGCGCAGTATCGCCAACCGCATCGACGACCTGGTCGTCGGCAACGAAAAGCGCCGCCAACTGCGCGCGGCAGCGATCGTCTACCAGGGCAACTGGCGGGACATCGTGTTGTTTTTGTGCACAGTGCTATTCGCAGTGGTGTGGTGGGGCGTCGACCACGATCGGAAAAGCTGGCTCCCGCTGTTCGTCGTCTTGATTGTCGCGGCGGTCATCACCGCCGGCTATGCCCTGCGCGGCACGCGCATGAGCATCGTCAAACTGATAGGTCGCAACCGGTAATCCTCGCGGCTGCAAGCCGGTTACGAATTTTTCTGCACACCGTCAGGGCAGTACACGCTGATAGCGGTGTCGGCGAAGCCAGACGCGATGCTGGGCGACATGCCCGGCGATCCTTGCAGCATGTCCTGAATGATCTCCGGTTCACTCTCGCCGCCGGCAAACCGCGTGCACACCCGACGCGCATCGTTAATCGCGGCGTCGTTCGATCGCGCTAACTGCAGCCCTTCAGAGGACAGGCGCCACAAAAACATGCCATTCCTGTCCGAAGTTTCCGGCGGCGGATCGGTCGGCGCCCCTGACGCGGCCTGCGAAACTGTGGTATGTGCCTTCGGCCGGAGGAGATCGGGGTTACGGCTGAGGACAAACACTGCGGAAATAGCGGCAATACCGAACACCAGCGTGGCCAACATGGCCAAGCTAGGCACCGGACTCGGGGTCCGTGAGGGTGTCGTCGTTAGTTCTATTCACCGAGAATATTTCTCCGCGACCCCTGTTGTTAACCTTCTGCGGCCGTCAATCTGCTGGGAATTTGCTGAAAGCGCCCGTTAGCTCCGTTCCAGCAGCTCCAACAGGTAACTCCCGTAGCCGGACTTGACCAGGGCGTGAGCCCGCTGGGCCAGCTGGTCGTCGTCGATGAAGCCCATCCGCCAGGCCACTTCCTCCGGGACGCCAACCTTCAGGCCCTGCCGGCGCTCCAGAGTGCGAACGTAGTCGCTGGCGTCGAGCAGTAAGTCAAAAGTCCCGGTGTCCAGCCAGGCCATGCCGCGAGTGAGCACCTCCACGCTCAGCCGGCCCTGGTTTAGGTAGGTCCGGTTGATGTCGGTGATTTCCAACTCGCCGCGGTCCGACGGGCGCAAACCCCGGGCGATCTCGATTACGTCGTTGTCGTAGAAGTACAGGCCTGGCACTGCGTAGTGCGATTTCGGTGTGGCCGGCTTTTCCTCCAGCGACAACGCGATACCGTCTGCGCTGAATTCGACGACACCGTACGCCGAGGGATTGGCCACCCAATAGGCGAAAATGGCTCCGCCACTGATTGATTGGAAGCGCTGGAGATTTGTACCCAGACCTGGACCATGAAAGATGTTGTCGCCCAATGCCAAAGCCACAGGCCCGCTGCCGATGTGATCGGCGCCGATGATGAAAGCCTGAGCTAGCCCCTCGGGACGGTCTTGCACCGCATAGCTGATGTTGATACCGAATGCCGTGCCGTCGCCGAGCACCCGGTTAAACGCCGGCGCGTCCTGCGCGGTGCTGATCACCTGAATGTCGCGGATGCCGGCCATCATCAACGTGGACAGCGGATAGTAGATCATCGGTTTGTCGTATACCGGTAGCAGCTGCTTGCTGACACCCATGGTGATCGGATACAGCCGGGTGCCCGAGCCGCCGGCCAGAATGATCCCGCGCATGTCCTACTCCTCAGTCGACAAGATCAGCGTCGGTCAACTCGGTTGCAGCCAACGCCGACGCCAGGTCATCGTGGCGGAATACTGAGGTGACATGGTCGTGGACAACACGAAACGCCGACGCGACAGTGTCGTTGGCGCCGGGTTCGTCTGCGTTGCCGATCTTCTGTTCAACGACGACGACGCCGTCGTGTACGAATATTTTGCCCACCTCGGCCGATCGCGGATGGGCGGCCGCCCAATCGCGCAGTGCGGCATGGCCCTGCGCGGCGCCGTGTGCGTCACCGACTTCGACGTCATCACTGGATAGGGCCAGCAACGTGTCGATGTCGGACGCATTCAACGCGTCGTGCCACGCCAACACGGTGGCGATCTCCGATGTGGTCATGGTCTGCAACGTACCGTGTGGGCCGCGTCTAGAACGGCGTCTGGTCGAGCCAGTTCTGCCATATCGCGGCGTCACCGAACATCGCGATATCGGTGTCGGCGACGGGAACTCGCCGTACGACTGCCAGCAGCAGGTCCACTGCACCGCCGCTCAGCGCTACCGCACCTTTTTCGTGACCGTGCGACCATGTGACGCGGTTGCCGTCGGCGCGGATGGTCCATTCACCGGCTGCGCCCAGACCTGGATCGGTGGCGTGCAGGTGCACCGTTTGGCCGTCTTCGAGCGGCAGCGGTACGTCGCCGCTGCCGGCCTGACTCGCGACCCGCTCAAGCCATTCGCCGATGGCGTCGGCCGCTAGCTCGGGGGTGAGTGTGTAGTCAAGCCCGAGTGCCAGCGCGGCGTCGGCGCGATGCACGGTCGCCTCGTGCAGCCGGCGCCGCACCCACCAATAGGCCGGCCGTGAGCCCAAGAACGTCCACACCGGAGTCTCCACACCGACTTGCTCGACAGCGCCGATCAGCCGCTGTGCGCCGCCGTGCAACCACGCGATTGCCTCGTCGGGGTCGGGTGGCGGCTTGCCTCCCTCGACCTCGCGCGGGTCGAGATAGTGGTCGACCCGGTCGGCAACGATCTGCGCCGCCCAGCGATCACCGCGACCGACATGGCGAAACAACTGGGAAAAGCCCCAGCCTGGACAGGTCGGCACCGGCGTGGCCGGGTCGGCGCTGGCAATCACCTCGCCGAAGGCGCGATTTTGTTCGACGAAAGCTACCGCGTAGTCCACGCGGTCAGGCTACGCGCCGCCCCAGGCAGTGCACCCGCCAACCGGCTTGCTGCCAGCGTTGGAGGTCAAGACAGTTGCGGCCATCGACGACGACGCGTGCTCGCACTCGGTCGGCAAGCGCGTCGGGGTCGAGGTCGACGAACTCTTTCCACTCGGTGAGGACCAGTACCGCGTCGGCGCGGTCGCAGGCTTCCTCGACCGAGACCGCGTAGTTCAGCGTGGGAAACAGCCGCTGGGCATTCTCCAGCGCTTTGGGGTCGTAGACGTTGACCGCCGCGCCGTTGAGCTGCAGTTGGCCGGCGACATTGAGCGCCGGTGAGTCACGCACGTCGTCGGATTCGGGTTTGAATGCGGCGCCGAGCACAGCGATGTTGGCTCCCAGCAGCGAGCCGCCGCACGCCGCGCTGGCAAGTTCGACCATGCGGGTGCGCCGGCGCATGTTGATGTTGTCGACTTCGCGGAGGAACGTCAGTGCCTGGTCGGCTCCCAGCTCGCCGGCGCGAGCCATAAAAGCACGGATATCCTTGGGCAGGCAGCCACCGCCAAAACCCAAGCCGGCGTTGAGGAATCGGCGTCCGATCCGCGGGTCATGCCCGAGCGCGTCCGCCAACAGGGCGACGTCGGCGCCGGCGGCCTCGCACACCTCCGAGATCGCGTTGATGAATGAGATCTTGGTGGCCAGAAAGGCGTTCGCGGAGACCTTGACCAGCTCCGCGGTCTGCAGGTCAGTCACCAGGAACGGCACCCCGGCGTCGAGCATCGGTGCATACAGCTCACGGATCGCGGGCTCGGCACGCGTCGAACCATCCTGTACGCCAAGCACAATGCGATCGGGCTGTAGCGTGTCGTGTACTGCGAACCCTTCCCTCAAGAATTCGGGGTTCCATGCCACTTCAACGTCGACGCCGGGTGGGGCAGCTGCGCGAGCCCGTTGGACAAGCTCGGCGGCGGTCCCGACGGGAACCGTGGACTTGCCGACGATGACCGCTGGTCGAGTCAAACGCGGTGCGAGTGCGTCGATTACGGCGTGCACGTGGCTCAGGTCGGCGCCGTATTCGCCCTTCTTCTGCGGAGTGCCGACTCCGAGGAAATGCACGTCGGCGAACTCGGCTGCCAGGTCATAGTCAGTGGTGAACCGAAGACGGCCTGCTGCGATGTTGTCGCTCAACATCTTTCGCAGCCCAGGCTCGTAGAACGGAACATCACCGGCAGCCAGCTTGGCGACCTTACCGGGGTCGATGTCAACACCGACAACCTCGTGCCCCAGCTCAGCCATCCCGGCGGCATGCGTGGCACCCAAATAGCCCGTACCGAACACGGAGCACCTCATACACCCGTGTGTAGGTCGCCGCTATGAGCTAATTGCATCGCTGTTCTAAGCGGCGGGCAAACGTCAGGTGACAGTTTCCTGTCGTGGCCTTAGAAGTGCAGGCCAGGGATACCGAACCCGCCGTGGCCGAAGCCACCACCACCGCCACCGAAGCCGCCATGGCCACCGCCGCCGCCGGGGAAGCCACCGCCGCCGGGGAAGCCACCTCCGCCGGGATATCCGCCGTGGCCCCCGCCACCGCCGTGGTCGCCGCCCCACGGTCCGGACGAGGGTCCCTGCTGCCCCGGGCTCAGGATCGGCGGCACCGGAATTGGAATCGGAACGGGGATGGGAGCCGCGGGAGCCGGAGCCACCGGCGCCGGAGCAACCGGCGCGGGAGCGGGAGCAACGGGCGCGGGAGCTGGCGCCGGGGCGGCCGGTTCTGGAGCAGGGG
>NZ_JBATXN010000581.1:0-4843 GCF_049673265.1 Mycobacterium sp.
GGCGACACCAGCGACGACGACGACAACGACGACACCGACGACGAGGAGACTGCCGACGCCCATCCCGCCGCCGCAGACCCCACCGACGAAGATGTCACCGCGGAAGTGCCCGCTGAGAACCCGCCAGCGCCAAGCGATTCCGCTGATGAGCCGGTACATGACCAGGACACGCCACCGCCGGATGCCCCGCCCGCAGAGGCGCCGCAACCGAAGCCCAACCCGCCGTCCGATGGATCAACTCCGTGCGAGATCGCCGCAGACGAACTGCCTCAGGCCGGGCAGTGACCGTTTAGCCCTTGAGTAACGCGACGAACTTTTCTTCCGGGGTTACCGGCGCGGCCTCTTCCTCGGCGGCGACCGTCTTCGGTAGCTGTACGTCGGGATCGCCGAAGTCGCGATACGTCTTGTCGCCGGCGAGCACATACAGCAGATACCCGGTCAGCAAGGCGCGAATCACCTTGTGGGTCTTGCGATCCGGACCGCTCAGTCCGAACACTGTCGCCAGCCGCCGGCCCTCAGCGAGCCCGCTGGGTTGGGCTTTGCCGACCACCCGTAGCGTGGCCGGGCGCCAGGCCCGGGACAGGTCAATGGCGTTGGAACGTAACTTCTTGGCATCGCCGGCAGCGCTGAACACCACACCGGGCACGCTCAAGGTGGCGGCTGGTTGTTCGGCCGGCGGGTTGGTGACGGTCGGGAAAATCGCGGCCACCGCCTTGGGTTTGGCGGTCATACCGGCCGCCGCGAATACCGCGGCCGAGCCGCCGAAGCCGTGGCCGATCACGCCGAGTTTATTGGGATGCACGCTGATTTGGCCCGGGCCCAGGCGTACTCCTGCGGCGATGTCGAGTGCGGTGCCCAAATCGAAGGCCAGGTTCAGCACCGATGGCGCCAGTCCGCGCTCGGTGTCCGGGGCCGCCGCGACGATGCCCCACGAGGCCAGGTGCTCCAGCAGGCGCGAATAGCGCTCGACGCCGGTGAGCCAGTCGTGGCCGAAGGCCAGGCCGGGCAGGTTCAGTCCCGCTTCGGGGGTGTAGACCACGCCGGGCAGGCCCGCAAACGCCAAGTCGCCGCGCAGGACGCGATGCGGCCCGGGCCGGGCGAGGGCGGCAAAGAGCTTGCGAGTGCTGGGCACCCGTTGACGGTAGCGCAGCCCGATGGGCTAGAGCGCGTAGAGCTCTGGCAGATTGACGACGATTGCCTCTTGCGTGCTGCGAGCGATGACGACGGTCGCCGGCTGGTCTGGACTCGGATTCTGTTCGCGATGCGGCAAATAGGGCGGTATGAAGACGTAGTCGCCGGGATTGGTCGCGATCCGCACCTCTTGGTCGCCGTCATGGAAGACGAAGTCGGGGTGGCCGCTCAGCACGAATATCGCCGTCTCGGATTCGCCGTGGTGGTGGTTGGCCGACATCGCCTGCGGGTGCACATGCGTCTCACCCATCCAAAGTTTTTCCGAGCCGACCGTGCGTCCGCTGATCGCCGCGAAGCGCAGCATGCCCTCGCTTTGTGCGGTGTCGGCGTCGATGTCAGCCGACTTGACATGGTGCACGCGATTGCGGTCGATCTGTCGACTTTGCTGCAACGTGGGATGAAACCCGTCATCGGTCACTGGTGTCTCCTCCTCTTGTCGACGGTTGCCCTTCCCCATGTTCGGCACATGTCCAGTGTCGCCCAGATGGAAACCGGTCGTATGTCGGGCGGGAGCTTAAGTTCCTGCGGCAATGCCCCGCTTGGCCGGCTTACGTCGCCGTAAACCCCACTGACCTCGGTTATTGAAACCCAGCCAGTACCAAGCTCATTCATAGCAACTCATAAGAAAATGTCCAGTGTGGGCGTTTGGGCGCACCTGTCTGGGTGGTACTAAAAAAGGGTGAAAAACATCAAAAGAATTGCAGCTGCGACTGCCCTCACCACCGGTCTTGGACTCGCTGGTTTGGGCGCGGCGAGCGTTGCTGAGGCTTTCCCCGGGCCGGGCGGGCCGATGCCGAACTATCACTGGTGCCCCGGCCAATTCTGGGACCCGGGGTGGGGTGGCAACTGGGACTGGGGCCGCTGCCACGACGACAACTACTTCGACGGTGACAACCACGACCAGGACCACTGGCATGGCCAGGGCAATTGGCACCCGGACAACGACGGTCGGGGACCCGGGGGTCCGGGCGGGCAGGACAACGACGGTCGGGGACCCGGCGGTCCGGGCTGGCAGGGCGACCACAGCGGACCCGGCCCCGGCGGCCAGGGCGGCTGGAACGGCGGCCACGGCGGCCACTGACCGCCTCGGCCATTGCCGTCGCTTCGGGCAGGCTAGCCGGAGCAAGCGCGGGACTGTGGTGAAAACGCAGATGCCCAGGTAGTGGCCGCATTTTCCGGATAAAACTGCATCGACGAGGGACCTGTGCAGCCGCTCCAGGGGGGCGGCTGCACTACCCTGGTCACCTATGTGCGGAATCGTCGGCTACGTCGGGCAGCAGCCTGCCCGCGACGTTGTCGTCGACGCGCTGCGCCGGATGGAGTACCGCGGATACGACTCGGCGGGCATCGCGCTCGTTGACGGGGCGGGCAAGCTGACGGTGCGGCGGCGAGCCGGACGACTGTCTAACTTGGAGGGCGCGCTCGCGGAGACCGAGCCGACGGCATTGGCCGGTTCCACCGGCCTCGGTCACACCCGTTGGGCAACACACGGACGTCCCACCGACCGCAACGCGCACCCACATCGTGATGCTGCGGGCAAGATCGCCGTCGTCCACAACGGGATCATTGAGAACTTCGCGATCCTGCGCCGCGAGCTGGAAGCCGCCGGAGTGGAGTTCGCCAGCGATACCGACACCGAGGTCGCCGTCCACCTGGTGGCGCGGGCCTATCACCACGGCGAGACGGCCGGCGACTTCGCCGGTTCGGTGCTAGCGGTGCTGCGGCGCCTGGAAGGCCACTTCACCCTGGTGTTCGCCAACGCCGACGAGCCCGGAACCATCGTCGCCGCCCGCCGCTCCACACCGTTGGTCGTCGGCATCGGCGACGGCGAAATGTTCGTCGGCTCCGACGTGGCCGCGTTCATCGGGCATACCCGCGAAGCGGTGGAACTCGGGCAGGACCAGGCCGTGGTGATCACTGCCGACGGCTACCGGATCACCGACTTCGACGGCAACCCGGATGACGCAAGTGCCCGGCGATTTCATATCGACTGGGATCTGGCCGCCGCCGAGAAGGGCGGCTACGAGTACTTCATGCTCAAGGAGATCGCCGAGCAACCCACCGCCGTGGCCGATACGCTGCTCGGGCATTTCGTCGACGGCCGGATCGTGCTCGATGAGCAGCGGCTCTCCGATCAGGAGCTGCGCGAGATCGACAAGGTTTTCGTGGTCGCCTGCGGTACCGCGTATCACTCGGGGCTGCTCGCCAAGTACGCGATCGAGCACTGGACCCGGCTGCCCGTCGAAGTGGAGCTGGCCAGCGAATTCCGCTACCGCGACCCGGTGCTGGACCGCAGCACGCTGGTGGTGGCCATCTCGCAATCCGGTGAGACCGCCGACACCTTGGAGGCGGTCCGGCACGCCAAGGAGCAGAAAGCCAAGGTCCTGGCCATCTGCAACACCAACGGCTCGCAGATCCCGCGCGAATGCGACGCGGTGCTCTACACCCGCGCCGGACCGGAGATCGGGGTGGCGTCGACAAAGACGTTCTTGGCGCAGATCGCCGCCAACTACCTGGTCGGCCTGGCGCTGGCGCAGGCCCGCGGCACCAAATACCCCGATGAGGTCGAACGCGAGTACCGCGAGCTGGAGTACATGCCGACCTTGGTCGCCCGGGTCATCGCCGAGATCAGGCCGGTGGCCGCCCTGGCGAATCAGTTCGCCCAGGCGTCGACCATCCTGTTCCTCGGTCGCCACGTCGGCTACCCGGTAGCGCTGGAAGGTGCATTGAAGCTCAAGGAACTGGCCTACATGCACGCCGAGGGCTTCGCCGCCGGTGAGCTCAAACACGGCCCGATCGCGCTCATCGAAGACGGCCTTCCGGTCATCGTCGTGATGCCGTCCCCCAAGAGCTCGGCCATGCTGCACGCCAAGCTGCTGTCCAACATCCGCGAGATCCAGACCCGCGGCGCCATCACCATCGTCATTGCCGAGGAAGGCGACGACACCGTACGCCCGTATGCTGATCACTTGATCGAAATCCCGGCGGTGTCAACACTTTTCCAGCCGTTGCTGTCGACGATTCCGCTGCAGGTGTTCGCCGCCTCAGTAGCGCAGGCGCGCGGTTACGACGTCGACAAGCCGCGGAATCTGGCCAAGTCGGTCACCGTCGAGTAAGTGGCTGGTTTCACTCGTCCTCCGGCGGGGCAGTAACGACAGCTGGGTGGAGCACACTCGACCTAGACGGAAGAGGAGACATGTGCGGTATCTGCGGTGAGATCCGCTTCGACGGCCAAGCGGCCGATGTCGACGCCGTAGTCCGGATGACCGGTGCGATGACCTCGCGCGGACCCGACTCCGACGGCGTGGTTGCGCACGGGCCGGTGGCCTTCGGTCATCGGCGGCTGTCGATCATCGACCTCTCCGCCCACGGCGCCCAGCCGATGGTCGACAGTGATCTCGGGCTGACGCTGGTGTTCAACGGCTGCATCTACAACTACAAGGAGCTGCGCAAGGAGCTTGCGGCCGACGGCTATCGCTTCTTCTCGACCGCCGACAGCGAGGTCGTGATCAAGGCCTTTCACAAATGGGGGACGCATTGCGTCGACCGCTTCAAGGGCATGTTCGCGTTCGTCATCGTCGAACGTGACTCCGGGGTGGTCACGATGGCGCGAGACCGGCTGGGCATCAAGCCGCTGTATCTGGCGTCCTCG
>NZ_JBATXN010000582.1:0-2184 GCF_049673265.1 Mycobacterium sp.
CTGGTGCGCGCCGGCATGGGATATGCCACCTACCCGCAGATCGCCGAACGGCTGGAGACATCGGCGCGGCTGCTGTTAGCCGGTGGCAGCGGCCGCCGGCTGGCATGATCAACGGCCATGGACGTCGTCGATCACCCTGAACGCGACCAAAGCTGGGATTCCACGGAGCGCTCTGAGACCGAAATCCAACGATTAGACCGTAATTGGATCAGCCTCCTGCAGGAGTTGCGGGTGGTTCAGACCGGCGTCCAATTGCTGACCGGTTTCTTGTTGACGTTGCCCTTCCAGCAGCGCTTCGAGACCCTGAACACGACGATGCGGGTGATCTATCTGGCAACAGTTGGCTGCTCCATCGGCGCCACCGTGCTGTTGGAGGCTCCGGTGGCAATGCACCGCTTGCTGTTTCGTCGGCATCGAATCCAATTCGTCGTCTCCGCCGCACATCGGTTCGCTTACGCCGGGCTATTGCTGATGGGTTTGTCGCTTACCGGCGTAGCTGTGGTCATTTTCAGCGCGGTGGCTGGTCCAGGAGCGGGCGCCATCGCCGGAGCCTGCGCGGTGACGGCTCAACTCGGTCTCTGGGTGCTGTTGCCGCTGCGGCTGCGCCATGAAGCGCCCCCGGCGACGGAATAGGTGAAGCGCCGGCGATAGGCAGGCGCGGTTTGCGCAGTGGGGAACCCGGGAACACAGCGGCCATGTTGATCCGAAGAATCGCTCGTCCGTTGCTGTCTGCCGTCTTCATCGGCCAAGGTGTCGAGACATTGCGAAACCCCAAGGTCACCGTTGATGCCACCGAACCCACCATGGCGGCCTTACGCACGCTGCCGGATCCCGTCGGGACCAAGGTTCCCTCGGATCCCGAGACGGCGGCCCGGATAAACGCCGCCGTCCAAGTCGGCGGCGGTCTATTGCTCGCCACTGGCAAAATGCCGCGGATCGCCTCGGCAGCGCTCGCGTTCACTGTGATACCGGGCAGCCTTGGCGCACACCTGTTTTGGACGGAGAGCGACCCGGAGCGCAAAGCGCAGAAGCGCCGCGATCTGCTCACCGACCTGAGCCTGTTAGGTGGGCTGATCATTGCGTCGGCCGACACCGCGGGCAAGCCGTCGTTGGGATGGCGTGGGCGACAAGCGGCCGAGCGGATCTCGGAGGCGCTCTCGCTGGATGGCTCCGACAGCAGCTTCCTTGATTCCGAGCTGGGCGAACGAATAGCGCACGGGCTTCAGGCGGGTGCCGAGCGTGGCCGGGAACTGGCCAGCACGGCCGCCGAGAAAAGCGAGCCGCTGGTCGAGGCAGCTCGCAAACGCGGCGGCGAACTGATCAGCACTGCCGGCGAGAAGAGCGCGCCCGTGGTGAAAGCAGCGCGCAAACGCGCACGTAAGCGCGGCAAGCAACTGGCGGAAATTGCGCGCGAACGCGGCGCCGAACTGGCCGAAACCGCCCGCGAACGCGGCGCGGACTACGGGGAACGCGCCCGCGAACGCAGTGCCGAGTTGGCCGCCGAACTAGCCGACACCGCCCGCGAACGCGGCGGTGAATTGGCCGCCCGCGGACGGCTCAAAGCTCGCCGCTGGCGCTGATCCGCCGACGGCGTCCATACAGCGCCCAGGACACCGCGACCATTCCGAAGACCACAACCGGTACCCCGCCGGCCCAGCTGGCCGGATAAATCACGCCCGCGATGTAGTGGGCGATGAAGCCGTCCGGTGGCAGTGGCGCCAGCCCGGCTTTCGCGCGGCCCCACCGCTCCAGCCAGGTCAATGGACACTCCAGCTGCCCGACGGTGATCGCGATCCCCCACAGCGTTGCCATCACGTGCAGCCAGATGGTGCGGCGCCAGCGCAACGCGATGAACCCACCGACGACGAGGTAGCAGAGAAACGCGACGTGTCCCACGACGACAAGTGCGACCACGATTTGATACATCGCCAGCCCCGTGTGCCATGTGTTTTGCCGTGCTGAATAGACCATCATGCTAGCGCCACCGCGGTGGTCAAGAACTGAGCAGATAGTTCACAAATCTTTCGACGATGTCGTCCACGCTCGATTCGACGTCCAGGGCTATCCCGTGCTCGTCGGACGCCAGCGGTTCCAAAATGTCGAACTGCGATTTCACCAATGCCGACGGCATGAAGTGGCCCGGCCTACCGGCTTGTCGGCGACCGATCACGTCCGGTGAACCGG
>NZ_JBATXN010000583.1:0-3012 GCF_049673265.1 Mycobacterium sp.
GAGTTACGTCGTCCCGAAGCCCCCGCATCGGCCGCCGTCGTCGATGGGATCGTCGAGTCGGCGGGCCCGTTCTTTGACGGGGTTCGCTGGGCAGAGCGGGATGAGATATGGGTTGGCCAGCGCCCGCTAAGTCCCGACGGGCGTCCGCTGGTGGGACCGGTCGCTGAGAACCGCGTCTTCGTCGCGGGCGGGCACGGCATGTGGGGCATGAAGCAGGGCCCGGCGACGGGCCGGCTGTTGGCCGAGCAGATCACCACGGGCAAGCAGCCACCAGGCCTGCGCGAATTCGACCCGCTGCGCTAGACCCGGCGTGATCAGCGACTTTGAAGGCTGGCAAACCGTGGTGTAGCTTCGATGGGCACAACATCTGGGGCTATGGCGCAGCTGGTAGCGCACCACACTGGCAGTGTGGGGGTCAGGGGTTCGAGTCCCCTTAGCTCCACCAGAATAACTGCAGCTCACAGCCCTAAAAATATCCTTGGGTCATCGCCGAGCGCGCCAACGGATACACGTTTCAGGCGATTGCCGATGGGTTGATGGCCGACGGTATTTCCACCGCTCGGGGGCAAGTCCCGGTGGTACTCAGCGACTATCAAGGCTGTGATGACTAGCGACAACGCCGCCGTGCTCGGATAGGTGGCAGCGGGGTGAAATCTGACGGGAACCGTTGGGTTGCAGCGGGTTCGATTGCCCCAAGCTGACCTGAGGCCCCTTCAATAGGGTGTTGTCGGATTGGCGTTCGACGGGTCGCGGAAACCATTGGTCACCAGTCACTTCCGACGCAACCCAAAGCTTCGTATGCTTCTAATGCGCTGCAAGTCTCGCGATTTCAGGAACGATATAACGCGCGAAATATGCGCGCAAGCCCTCGTCATCGATCGGAATCAGGCTCTCGGGTGTCAGGAAACTGATCATTCGATGACCTAAAGTGTTGGCGCGAACGAAGGCGGGCTACGACGTGTGTTCTGACCTACAGCTTCACAGTCGATCTGCCGAGAAAGGTGCGGTACAGAGCAGGCTCCGGGGGGCTTCCCGGGCACAGAGCCGGCCCTGAGGACCAACTATTGGACGATGTCCTTCCGTGCGGCGAGCCAGCGACCGAGTGCGGGTACGAAGCGCCGCGCGTGGTACGCGACGTGAGCTTCCGGCGTCACCGGCACGATTGACTTCTTCTTCGCGACAGCGTGCACGATGCGTTCGGCAACCTTGTCGGGCGTGTAGTGCCGCTTCTCATACAAACGATCGAATTTCTGTTGCTTGTCGGCTTCGGTTCTCGCGCTGACGCCGGAGAATTGAGTGTTCGCAATGATATTGGTGTGCACGATGCCGGGGCAGATGGTGCTTACGCTGATGCCCGAGGTGGCCAATTCGGCGCGTAGGCAGTCGGAAAACATGAACACCGCGGCCTTGCTCGTCGAGTATGCGGTGAAACTCTGCTGCGGCGTGTATGCGGCCATCGAGGCCAGATTCACAATGTGGCCGCCTGAACCGCGCTCGACCATTTTTTCTCCGAACGCGCGGCAGCCGTTGATCACGCCGTAGAAGTTGATGTCCATCACTCGGTGGAACGACTTCGACGGGGTTGCCAGGAAGGCTCCGGCCTGTCCGATGCCGGCGTTGTTGATCAGGATGTCTGGCACAGCGTGTCTTTCGGCGACTTCGTCGGCGTGCGCGTGCATTGCGGCCTCATCGGCAACGTCGAGTTGGTAGGCGTATGCGGTGCCGCCGGCGTCGTCGATCATCGCCGCGGTTTGTTTCGCGGCATCGAGGTTGACATCGGAAAGGACGACCTCGGCGCCGCGCCGCGCGAAGGCGAGCGCCGTTTCTCGTCCGATGCCGCTTCCGCCGCCGGTGATCACCAGCAGCTTGCCGTGGAAAGTCGAGGGGTTCTTGGTCATTCGAGTCCTTCATTGTCATGTCGGTCGGGGTCGTGGCGCTGTTGACCGAGGCTGATCGGTCGCGCATCAGCCGCGACCCTGCATCATCCAGAGCTGTTGTATCAGGCGGTAAACGGGTTATGCGCCGGGAGTGGCTTGATCAGCGGAGCAAGCAGCTTGCCGGACTGTTCGGTGGTCAACACGTCCGCCGGGTCGAGCGCAATGATCTCGCGGACCGTCTCGTCGTACTCCCAGACGTCCTCGCCGATCAGCCGGCCCTGGTCGTCATAGGGCCAGATCATGTGCTCGGCGCTCTTTACCAGGTAGGTTGCCGCGGGGTCGACGGGGACGCCGTCGGCCGCAATGATGCTGCCCGGGGTCTGCTGGTACACGGTCGATGTCGAGACGATCATGTGGTCGCTGACCGCGAGCTTCTCGTCATCGGTGTAGAAGACACTCTGTCCCATGCGGGTCCACTCCCGATAAACCTCCTGAACGGCCTCGGCCCCATCAAGCGTGATGACCTTACCGAGCATGTTGAAGTGATAGACCGGTTTCTCGACCGTCATGTCGGGAGCGAAGATCTCCTCCCAGCGGCCGGCCATCTCCAGGTACCGGTGCCGGTTGTAGGCGTGCAGCAGATAGAGGTGGCGCGGATTCTCCGTCGTCTCGATCAGTCGCTCCACGGCGATGTTGGTCTTCGTGATGTCGAAGCGGCTCATTTTCGGTTCCTTACTTTCTGGGGGCGACTCTTACCGCCCTCGGATGGTTGGTGTCAGGCTGACACGAATTGGTCGCGCAACTGGGTCTTCTTGAACTTTCCGGTGGCCGTGCAGGGGATGGCCGCCACGAACTCGAAGCGGTCGGGCAGTTGCCATTTGGCGAACTCCTGCGCAAGGTGCTCGCGTAGCTCTTGAGCCGAGGTCTCGGCGCCGGCGCGAAGTGACACGACCGCGAGTGGACGCTCGCCCCAACGGTCGTCAGGTACGGCGATGACGGCGGCTTGGGCGACCGCCGGGTGGCACATGAGCCGGTTCTCCAGATCAACCGAGGAGATCCACTCGCCGCCGGATTTCACGAGATCCTTTGAGCGGTCGCAGATCCGGATGCAACCGTGCGCAACGATGCGCACCAC
>NZ_JBATXN010000584.1:0-4383 GCF_049673265.1 Mycobacterium sp.
GTGATCGGCTGCGCAGCCGCCCCCAGCCGGCCAAGCCGCAGCGCAAGTCGCCGACCCCGCGTGCCGCCCGGCCGGCCAAACCGCCCGCGGCGGGCCGGCGGGCATCCCGGTCAAGGCATCATGGAGGCGGACAGCGGTACACCGGCCAGCGTCACGCAAGCACTGGCCATGGTCGCGTAAAGAGTGCATTGGAAGGTCAGCGCTATCGGTGAACGACTCGGTCAAAGGGTCAACCGGGGACTCGTCGCTCTCGGTGGTGCTCGCGGGGGGCGGTACCGCCGGCCACGTCGAACCTGCGATGGCGGTCGCCGACGCCTTGGTCGCGCTGGATCCGCAGGTCCGCATCACCGCGCTGGGCACCCCGCGCGGGTTGGAGACCAAGCTGGTGCCCGAGCGCGGCTACGCCCTTGAGCTGATCACCCCGGTGCCGTTGCCCCGCAAGCCCACCGGTGACCTGGCTCGGTTGCCAATACGGGTGTGGCGCGCTGTCCGGCAGACCCGTGCGGTGCTGGACAAGGTCGACGCCGATGTGGTGATCGGTTTTGGTGGCTACGTGTCGCTGCCGGCGTATCTGGCTGCCCGGCGGGGACGGCGCGTGCCGGTGGTGATCCACGAAGCCAACGCCAGCGCCGGGCTGGCCAATCGCGTCGGCGCCCGCAGCGCCAAGCGGGTGCTGTCGGCAGTGCCCGATCCCGGTCTAGCGCACGCCGAAGTGGTCGGCGTGCCGGTGCGGGCGGCCATCACCTCGCTGGACCGCGCGGGCCTGCGGTCGCAGGCGCGCGCACACTTCGGCTTTGCCGACGACGCCCGGGTATTGCTGGTATTCGGCGGCTCGCAGGGTGCTGCGTCCATCAACCGGGCGGTCGCCGCCGCGGCGGCCGATCTGGCGGCCGCGGGAGTGGCCGTGCTGCACGCATACGGCGCGAAAAACACCATTGAGCTGCGCACCCCGGAACCCGGCGACCCGCCCTACGTTGCGGTGCCCTACCTGAGCCGGATGGACCTGGCGTATTCCGCCGCCGATTTGGCCATCTGCCGGTCTGGCGCAATGACGGTCGCCGAGGTGACCGCCGTCGGCCTGCCCGCCGTTTATGTGCCGCTACCGATCGGCAACGGTGAGCAGAGGCTCAATGCATTACCGGTGATCAATGCGGGCGGCGGCCTGCTGGTCGCCGATGTGGAGCTGTCGCCGGGCTTCGTCGCCGATCGGGTGGCCGCGCTGCTCAACGACGCGCCGCGCCTGGCGGCGATGACGAAGGCCGCCGCGCTGGTCGGTCACCCGGACGCGGCTCAGCAGGTAGCTCGCGTCGCCTTGGGTGTCGCAAAGCAGGCGCGTGACGGGCGCACCGCCGGAGGTGGGGGTACCCCCACCCGCTTGCGGGGGAACCGGCGGTGAACATCCCACCGCTGCCCCCCGAGCTGCAGCGGGTGCACATGGTCGGCATCGGGGGAGCAGGCATGTCGGGCATCGCCCGCATCCTGCTGGATCGGGGTGGACAAGTATCGGGGTCGGACGCCAAGGAGTCGCGCGGTGTGCGTGCGCTGCGCGCCCGCGGCGCGCTGATCCGCATCGGGCATGACGCGTCGTCGCTGGATCTGCTCCCGGGCGGCGCGACCGCGGTGATCACTACCCACGCAGCGGTCCCGAAGACCAATCCCGAGCTCGTCGAGGCCCGCCGTCGCGGCATCCCGGTCTTGTTGCGCCCGGAGGTGCTGGCCAAGTTGATGGCCGGGCGCACCACGCTGATGGTCACCGGCACGCACGGCAAGACCACGACCACCTCGATGCTGATCGTGGCCCTGCAGCATTGCGGGCGGGACCCGTCCTTCGCGGTCGGCGGCGAGCTGGGCGAGGCCGGCACCAACGCCCACCACGGCAGCGGCGACTGCTTTGTCGCCGAAGCCGACGAGAGCGACGGCTCGCTGTTGGAGTACACCCCGAACGTCGCGGTGGTCACCAACATCGAGTCGGACCATTTGGACTTCTTCGGCAGTTCCGATGCCTACACCGCGGTGTTCGACGCCTTCGCGGAGCGAATTGCGCCCGGCGGATCGCTGGTGGTCTGTACCGACGACGCGGGAGCGGCTGCGCTGGCCGAACGCACTGCGGCGCTGGGGATACGGGTGCTGCGGTATGGCGCCGGGTCTGATGGCCAGGCGGCCGAGTTGGACGGCACGCTGTTGTCCTGGGAACAGCAGGGCACAGGGGCGGTCGCCCACGTCAAGCTGGCCGGCGAAATCCATCCATGGGTGATGCGGCTGTCGGTGCCCGGCCGACACATGGCACTCAATGCGTTGGGTGCGCTGCTCGCGGCGATCGAGATCGGCGCTCCCGCCGACTGTGTGCTCGACGGACTGGCCGGTTTCGAAGGGGTGCGTCGTCGCTTCGAGCTGATCGGCACCGCGGCCTCGGTGCGGGTGTTCGACGACTATGCCCATCATCCGACGGAGATCAGCGCGACGCTGGACGCGGTACGCACGTTGCTGGAGCAGAGCGGTACAGGTCGGTCGCTGGTGGTGTTCCAGCCGCATTTGTATTCGCGGACAAAGGCTTTCGCCGCCGAGTTTGGTCACGCGCTGGACGCCGCCGACCAAGTTTTCGTGCTCGACGTCTACGGCGCACGCGAACAGCCCCTCGCCGGTGTCAGTGGGGCAAGCGTGGCCGAGCACGTCAGCGTGCCGGTGCAGTATCTGCCGGATTTCTCCTCGGTCGCCGAAGCGGTAGCCGAGGCGGCCGGCCCGGGTGATGTCGTCGTCACCATGGGTGCGGGCGATGTCACCATGCTTGGCCCGGAAATCTTGACCGCACTGCGGGTGCGGGCAAACCGCAGCATGCCGGGAACGCCGGGGGTGTTGTGGTGACCGAGCAAGACGGCGACGTGCCGGCCGAAACGGGCAGCGCAGCCGACAGCACTGTCACCGAACCGATCGCTGCGGCCGACGACGCCGCGGAGCCCGATGTGGTGGAGGGTCCCCGTCGGCGGGCTCGGCGGGAACGCGCCGAGCGGCGCGCGGCACAGGAGCGCGCGACGGCGATCGAGCAGGCTCGCCGAGAGGCCAAACGCCGGGCCCGCGGGCGCGCCGGGGACACGCCCAAACCCGCTGCGCGCGGGGCGGTCCGGGGCTTGAAGTTGGCGCTCGCGACGGTGGGGCTGACCGCGCTCACCGTTGCACTCGGGCTGGTTCTCTACTTCACGCCGGTGATGTCTGCGCGGAGCATCATCGTCGTCGGGATTGGAGCGGTGTCCCGCGACGAGGTGCTCGACGCCGCCCAGGTTCGGCTCGGCACGCCGCTGCTGCAGATCGACACCGACCGGGTCGCCGACCGGGTGGCCGCGATTCGGCGGGTGGCGAGCGCGCGGGCGCAGCGCCAGTACCCGTCGGCGCTGCGGATCACCGTCGCCGAGCGGGTTCCGTTGGTGGTCAAGGACTTTCCCGATGGCCCGCATCTCTACGACCGCGACGGGGTCGACTTCGCGACCGCCCCGCCGCCACCGGCGCTGCCCTACATCGACGTCGACAACCCAGGTCCGTCCGATCCGCCGACCAAAGCCGCGCTCGTGGTGCTGACCGCGCTGCGACCCGACGTCGTCGCACAGGTGAGCCGGATTGCCGCGCCGTCGGTGGCGTCAATCACCTTGACGCTCATCGACGGGCGCACGGTGATCTGGGGGACCAACGAGCGCACCGAAGAGAAGGCCGAGAAACTGGCCGCTCTGTTGACCCAGCCCGGCCGGGTCTACGACGTGTCCAGCCCTGACCTGCCGACCGTCAAGTAGCCGCGGCTACTCGCGATCGTCACTTCGGTGCGACGCTCGGCGACCCGGCGAAAAATCGCTCGAAATTCGCCCGCGGATTTTCGGCGCGCCTGCATCGATCCTGCGCGCGGCGGCCATACCGTTCTGTTTGCGCGAAACAACTTGACATAACTCTAACCCTTTAGTTGAGGTTGAGGTTTGCCAGTCGTTACGAAACAGGCAAATCCCACTGGGAGGAAGACAGAATGATGACCCCGCCGCACAACTATTTGGCTGTCATCAACGTCGTAGGGATCGGTGGCGGCGGCGTCAACGCCATCAACCGGATGATCGAGCAGGGGCTCAAGGGCGTCGAGTTCATCGCCATCAACACCGACGCGCAAGCGCTGTTGATGAGCGACGCCGATGTCAAGCTCGACGTGGGCCGCGACTCGACCCGTGGGCTGGGTGCCGGCGCCGACCCCGAGGTCGGTAAGAAGGCCGCCGAAGACGCCAAGGACGAGATCGAGGAACTGCTTCGCGGCGCCGACATGGTGTTCGTCACCGCGGGTGAGGGCGGCGGCACCGGCACCGGCGGTGCGCCGGTCGTCGCGACCATCGCGCGCAAGCTGGGTGCGCTCACCGT
>NZ_JBATXN010000585.1:0-2617 GCF_049673265.1 Mycobacterium sp.
AGGGCGCTGACGAAATTTTGGCCGGTTACTTCTGGTACCCGCCGTTGGCCAACATTGCCCGCGAACAGACCACCGAGGCATACGCCAAGGTGTTCTTCGACCGCGACCATGACGATGTGCTGTCCATTTTCAACCCGGAATACGGGATTGACGACGACGTGAGCCATGAGTTCGCGAGCGCACATCAGGGGTTGCCGGGCGCGGATTCCGCGGTGGACGCGGCGCTGCGCCTAGACACTCAGGTCATGCTGGTCGACGATCCGGTCAAGCGTGTCGACTCGATGACGATGGCGTGGGGTCTGGAGGCGCGGGTGCCGTTCCTCGACCACGACTTCGTCGAGCTTGCGGCCACGTGCCCGCCTGAGCTGAAGCTGGCTTCGAATGGCAAAGGCGTGCTGAAGGATGCGTCGCGGGCGCTGCTACCGTCGGAAGTGATCGACCGGACCAAGGGCCACTTTCCGGTGCCGAGCATCCGCCATCTGCACGGCGAGCTGTTGGACATGGTGGTTGACGCGCTGACCAACGATGCCGCCCGCAGTCGCGGGTTGTATCGTGCCGAGAGCGTCAAGGCACTGATGGCCGCACCGAACGAGACGCGGACCAGGCTGGACGCGAACACGCTCTGGCAATTGGCGGTGCTCGAGATGTGGCTGCAGAACATGGAGGTGTAATCCGATGGGACAGCAGGTGCGCGCACTTTACGGCGCATCACTGTCCCCGGACGCCACCGCGTTCGCCCATCTCATCGACGACGGCGGCTATCCACGTGCGGTGCAACGGTTTCTGCGCGGATGGCGGGCGAGTTCGTCCCGCGACGTCGAACTGCCGGTGGAAGGCCCGGTCTCTCGTGTCATCCATTCCGCCGACGGTCAGTGGCTGGCCTGCGAGGTGGCACCCGATGGCGGCACCCGCAGGCAGATCTGGGTCGTCACAACCGATCCGGACGATCGGATGGCCCGGCGCATCGACCGCGAAGAACATGGGACCGCCGAGCTGATCGCCTGGGACGGTGTGCGGGTGGCGGCGATCCTGACCGGCGACGACGGGGTCGGCCGGTCCTGCCTGATCGATCCGGCCGATGGTAGTTGGACGGTCCTGGACAGTCGCTCCGGCGGCCGGCTGGTCGATGCATGGGCCGGGGCATCGCTGATCCGGGTCGGGCCACGGGGCTATCGAGAATTGATCATGCTGCACGGGCAAACCGAAATCGCTTTGCTGCCATACGATCCGGGTTCGACGACCGACAACGGGGTGATCCTCGATGACCACCATCCGCGCCGTCTGCGCCACGGCCAGGATGGCGACCGGACCAAGCTATATCGCCCCGCCAAGACCTACCAAACGAACCGCAGCCGCCCACGGTCGCGGGGTGACCGCTTCGGTCGGGGCTACGTGCGGGCACTGATCCGCAGTGAGAATGGTTGCGAGCATGCCCGGTTGCTCGAGGTCACCGCCACCCAGGACGGCGTCAGCTATTTCGTGGTGGCTGAACGCCCCGACTGTGACCTCGATGAGTTCGTGGTGAGCGACGACCTGTCAACGGTGGCATTGCTATGGAATATGCAGGGCCGCAGCGAATTACAGATCCTCCAGTACTCCGACTACACGCTGGATGAACCGATCCCGTTGCCGGGTATGGTGGCGAGCGAGTTGTCGATAAGCGCGGGTGGCTCGATGGTCGCGATGACCGTCGAGGGGCCGTCGTTGCCGCGAACCGTCGAGTTGGTGGATCCGCGCACGCGCGAATGGGAACCGATCGACCGCGAACCCAGCCGCGGGCCGATCGTCCCCGGTTTCTCGGCCGGCACACGCCCTGAGACGATCACCGCGCGTGATGGGCTGAGACTCAACGCATGGCTGTACCGGCCTGCCGCCGCGAGTACGGGCGCGGTGATTTACCTGCACGGCGGGCCCGAAGGCCAGTCCCGGCCGGGCTACAACGAGATATTTTCCCATCTGGTCAACGACGGGATCACGGTGTTGACACCGAATGTCCGCGGCTCGGGCGGGTTTGGCCGGACGTTCGGTCACGCCGACGAAAAGGAGCGCCGGTTCGCAGCCATCGACGACGTTGCTGACTGTGTGAGTTTCCTCATCGACAACGGTCTGGCCGAACCGCATCGGATCGCCTGCGCGGGCTGGTCGTACGGCGGCTATCTCACGATGGCGGCGATGACGTTTCACCCGGCGTTGTTCGCTGCGGGTATCACCATCTGCGGGATGAGTGACCTCACCACCTGGTATCACAACACCGAGCAGTGGATCGCCGACGCGGCCGACGCCAAGTACGGCCACCCGATCAGCGACCGCGAGCTGCTCGAGCGGCTGTCGCCGCTGCGCCGGGTCGATAAGTTGGCCGCGCCGTTGCTGGTGGTGCACGGCGCCCACGACACCAACGTGCCGGTAAGCGAATCCGAGCAGATTGTCGATGCGCTGCGCGCAGCCGGTCGGAACGTGCGCTACCTGCTTTTCAGCGACGACGGCCACGCGATCATCAAGCGGGAGAACCGAGCTCGGCTGGCCGCGACGATGAGCGAATGGCTCAACACAGCGTTCGGCGCTACCGAGCCGCTTGTCGAGGTGTCATAGACCCGCGAGCAGGGTGTCGGGGTTGAAC
>NZ_JBATXN010000586.1:0-1558 GCF_049673265.1 Mycobacterium sp.
GGCCAATGGGCACAGCGATGCGCAGTGGGCATTACAGACTGCCCGACGGTGGGGTGCTGCGGGTGGACTTTGAGATGGGGCGTTGGGTGGGCACGCTCTACGCGCCCTCCATGACGATGAAGACACAAATCGTCGGTAGTGATGCCCAGGTTCACGCCTGGGCCGCTGGCCTCGCGGCATAACGCTTCCCTCGGCATTCGGTTTAGTCGGGATTGCGCGCCAAGGCGGTGTCCGCCCAGCGAAGAACGTGCCGCCCCCGGGGAGAGGGGGCCCGGGGACGGCCAGATCATTCGGAGACGGACTAGGCTTCTTCCGCGGTGAAGAGGACGTCGGGGTTGAGGATGCCCGCCGGGTCAAAACTTTGTTTGATGCGGCGCATGAGGTCGACCTTGACCGGGTCTTCGAGCTGGAGGAAGTACGGAGTTTTGGCCCGACCAAGACCGTGTTCGCCGGAGATTGCGCCGCCCAATTCCATTGCCAGCACGAAGATGTCGGTCATCAGCTTCTTCTTTTTCTCCGGGTCCTTGCAGATGATGGCCAAGTGCACGTTGCCGTCGCCCGCGTGCCCGCAGCCGGCTGCGGCAGCTCCCGCAGTCGCGGCCAGATCGCGTGCGGCGGAAAGGAATTTCGGCATCGCGGAGCGCGGCACAACGGTGTCGATGATGTCGTCTGCGCCGATCGCTTTTGCCGTCCAAAACGCCTTTTCGCGCGCCTCGATCAGCTTGCGTGCTGAGCCTCCTTCCAGCACGTAGGCGTCGACGGCACCCAGCTCGGCGACCAGCTCACCGGCCCGCTCGACATCCTCGTCGAGTCGGTCCGCAGTGCGGTTCTCAAGCGCCACAACGAGATACGCCTGACAGCTATCGCGGACTTTGTCGGGAATCCCGAGCTCCAGGTTCTGGGTATGAACGAGTGCGGCCATCGTCATGTTGTCGATGTACTCGAGGATGTAGGGCACCAGCCCGCTGGCGAGGATCTTCGGTACTGCCTCCATGACTTGGTCGAAGTCGGCGAACGGGGCGAGCACGGTGGCGCTGTGGTCGAGGCGCGGATGAAGCTTGACGGTCACCTCGGTGGCCAAGGCCAGGGTGCCTTCGGAGCCGACGATGAGCTGGGTCAGGTCGTAGCCGGTGGACACCTTGGCGATCTTGCCGCCGGTGCGGATGATCTCGCCGGTCGGCAACACCGCCTGCAACCCGAGCACGTTATGGCGGGCGATCCCATACTTGACCGCGCGCATCCCGCCGGCGTTGGTGCCGACGTTGCCACCGACGCTGGAGGATAGCTCGCCCGGATGGACCATGTAGCGCAGCCCGGTGTCGGCGGTCGAGGCGTCCAGTTCGGTGAGAGTCACCCCGGGTTGGACGACGGCGACCTGGTTGGTCGTATCGACCTCCAGGACCGCGTTCATCCGCTCGAAGCAGATCACCAGCCCGCCGTCGCGCGGGATCGCCGCGCCCGACAAGCCGGTCCCGGACCCGCGGGCCGTCACTGGAACTTTGTGCTCGGCGGCCGCTTTGAGTAGCTGCGCTACCTGTTCGGCGGTAGCCGGTTTGGC
>NZ_JBATXN010000587.1:0-4507 GCF_049673265.1 Mycobacterium sp.
TCGGACATCTTTGCCGGCGTTCATCCCGGCGACGGTCTGGTCGTGAATGTAGGCGATGGCGTCGCGCAGCCGGGTCAGCTCGGCGTTGATGCGATCGACGCCCGCGATCGGGTCGAAGTGGCCCGTCACCAACAACTCGGGTTGCAGATCGCGAACCCGCTCGACCGACGCGATGGCTGTCAATGCGTCGCGGTATCGGTCGCCGCGTATCGTGACGAGGTTGGGGATATGGCCGAGGAGTGGTCCGAAAGTGTTTCCGCACAGGCAGATCCGTTCATCCGGCAACCAAATCACCAGCGAGTCGCTGGTTTCGCCGCCCGGCACCGAGATCAACTCCATGCGCCGACCACCGACTTCGAGCGTAAGCGTGTCTTCGAAGTCGAGGTCGACGGCGGGAACGCTTTGCGCCGGCAGGCGCTTGGTGCCCAGACGGCGTTGGATGGCCTGGATACCGGTCGCCAGGGTGTCCTTGAAAGCAAACGCGCTGCGGCTGGCCCGATACGGGATCAGCCGTTCGTTGTCGTCTCGCCATAGCGTCCAATTCGCTTGTGCGACAACCGTTGTATCCGGGTCTCGCACACTGTCCAAACCGCCGACGTGGTCGACGTGACCCTGGGTGAAGATGATGTAGCGCACCGGCGAGGCGTCGACGGCATCGAAGTTGGCGCGGTGCACGGGTCCCTCGAAGCCCATCCCGGTGTTGACGATCACCCGGCCGTCATTCGTGGTCAACAGGTAGGAATTCGACAAGCCTGGCGAGCACCACAGCCCCGGGCCGATCTGCTCGGCCGTTTCCGCGGATGCCGGGCGCATGGCGTCGGCGCCCGGCCGGGTGCGGTAGACCGGTTCAAACGTCACTGTTTCTCCTTCATTCGGCGCGTACGTCGAACCTGTCGAAATAAAAGTCGAACCGGGCGCGGAGTTCGTCGGGCGAGATGCCGAAGTGCCGTTGCAGGTCGTAGCGGATATGGCCGTGCTTGCCGCGGGGATTGCCGTCGAGGTAACGCTGGAAGCTAGCGCGCACCTTGGGTGTCAGTTCGACTGCGCCGCGTCGGTAAAGCTCGTCCAGCAAGGGCATTTCGTTGCCGTTGAGATGGTGGAAGCTGATGTCAATGCTGCGTTCGGCCGGCACCAGGTCGCGGTCACGCACGCACGCGCTGAGCAGCCGGTGCACCCGGTCGCTCCAGTAGTCCAGCAGCCAGTCTGGTTCGATGCTGGTCCGGCGCAACCGGTCGGAGTAGGCCATCATCGTGATCGCCGACTGGATCACCGCCACCGGATCGCGATGCGTGAACGCCACTATCGCGTCCGGGAAGGTGGCCATCAGCGGGCCGAGTTGCTCACAATGTTGCGGACTTTTCAGCACCCAGGTTCGCGGACCACGCAGGAAGGTCAACGCCTGCAAGACTTTCTTCATGTATGCGTAGTGCCGGTTTTGATCGAGGCTCAGGTAGAAGTCTCGCCAATCCGGCACGCGTGCATGCCATTCCAGAACGTAGCCGGCGAGATCGAGGTCGAGCAGTTCCACTTCCTCTTCGATCGCCTCGGGGAACCGGTCGTGCATCGCGGCCACGACGGGGGCGCTAGCCATCAGCGCGTCGTGTTCGGATTTAGCTCGCGCGTAACGGGGGTCGACGCCGAAGATGTCGGGTCCTGCGCCGGGCACCGGGATCGGATCCTGGCTCTCCCAATACGGCAGCGCGCGCCGTCGCGGATCGGCTGCGATGAGATTGACCAGGTGAGTGGTGCCGGATCGTGGCATCCCGACGACGATGAACGGCTTCTCGATTCGGATCGACTCGATCTCGGGATACCGCTTGAGCAGGTCGGTCAGCGACAGCCGGTTGCGCAGCAGGCGCACCACTCGTTGCCGCAGCGACGAGCGGGTGAGCTGGGTCAGACCATGGTCGGCTTCGATCGCGGCCAGATGCGTGGTCAAGCGGTCACGGAAGCCGTCGGCATCGTCCAGGTCGTCGACGCCCGCTTGCTCGGTCGCCTCATCAAGCATCCGATCGATGTCGAAGTCGATGCGTTTGGCCTCAGTGAATTCCAGAATCTGACGCTGTACATCGGTCAGCCGCGGCGACGTCAAATCGTCAAAGTCGATACTCAAGTCAGAACGTGTTGGTGAAAAGCAGTTCGAGAGACCCGAATAGGCTCTGCAACAGTCCGCTGTCGGCGGCCCCGTGGAGGAGCACTGCACTAAGCCACGCGTCGACGTTATCGGCGGGGAGGGGGATGTCGACAAGTGTGAGCTGGCCGTCGGTCGTCGTCGTCGCGTCAGCGACTTCCGTCGGTGTCAACCCCAGGTACTCCACGTGCGGACCGAAGATGTCTAGCAGCGCGCCAAACAGGCCCTTCGTTGCGAACTCCTCTTCGAAGTTGGCGACCGGATCGGTGTCCAGACTGTAGATGGTCGCCGGGTACAGGTCGTCCGGAGTCACGTTGCCAAGGACCTCGTTCATCTGTAAGAGGTTGAGCAGAGAGTTCGTGAAGCTCGTACCGAGGGTCTGATCCATGTCCGTTTCCAGGTTGGACCAAACGCCGGTGACGGGAAGCGACGGGTCGCCGATGAACACGAAGTGCAGATCGTCGCTGGGAATGCCGGCTTCTTCGAGCCGGGTCATCGCGATCGACTCGACGGTGGCGCTTTGCGAGTATCCGAAGATTGTCAGCGGGTGCTCGGCGCTGAAAGCGCCCGGATCGGCGTTAAATTCGTTCTCCACGGCGAGAACGACGTCGTCGGCGCCGGTGAGACTACTCGGTCCCTGTTGGACCAGCTCGGGCGTGGTCAGGACCTGCAGCGGCGCGGCGCACGGGTCAGTCCCGATCATGTCGCAGACCGTCGAGCCGGTCGCGCCACCGTCGAAATCCAACGGGTTCAGAAACAGATCCTCAGCGGTCTGCGCGAACTCGGTCGACGGCATCGGCTCGGTGGTTCCGCCCAGGATGATCGCCGTCTCGCTCCCGGATAACGCGTCGTCCGCGTAGGCGGGGGCGGCTTGATTGATCATCGCGCTAGCCAGGCCAACGAACACGCCCACGACGGCCAGCTTCGCGAGCGACTTATATCCGTTCACCGCAACACTCCTTACTCCCACCAGAGCGCGCCCAATGTGAGCTGCGTCATCGCATCTTCTTATCTGAAGTTAATGCTGGTTTCAAGGAGCTCTCAGTCTTTGACGGCCCACGTCGCTGCGTTTAGCTGAGTCGGGCCGGGGTAAGCAGGGGGAATGTCCGAGATGATTATTCAAACCCCCGACGAAGTGATCGCGTTCCTTAAAGCGCAGCACAACCTCATCGAGGACATGTTCGACCAAGTCCTGCATGCATCAGACCCGCAAGCGCGCGAGAAGCCATTTGTTCAGTTGCGCCAATTGCTGGCCGTGCACGAGACGGCCGAGGAGATGGTCGTGCATCCTCGGGTGCGCCGTGAGGTTGATGCGATCGACTCGATTGTCGATGCTCGGCTCGAAGAGGAGCACGAGGCGAAGGAGCTGTTGTCCACAATCGAGAAGCTCGACATCACCTCGCAACAGTTCATCGACGAGCTGATCAAGCTGCGCGACGCAGTGCTCGACCACGCCGCCCATGAGGAGAAATTCGAATTCCCGAAGTTGCAGCAGGAACTCAACGCCGACGAGCGTAAGCGGCTGACATCAGCGGTTCAGGCTGCCGAGGCCATCGCACCAACCCGCCCGCACGCCGGGGTGGAATCGCCTCTTTTGAATTTCGCCGTCGGACCGTTCGCGTCGATGCTCGACCGTGCCCGCGACCTGATTGATAGTGCCCGCAGTTAAACCAACCGCGATGTGAGGGCACCGGTTAACTCCTCCGTACTGTGGGTGAAGTGAGCGTTGCTCCGGATACCACCGTTGCCCTGCAAGACCGCTTCTTCCGCGACTTGCCCGAGATGGCTGTCCGGTGGCAAGCCGAGACCTTCCCCGACCTGCAGCTGCTGGCGCTCAACGAGCCGCTGGCCACAGAGCTCGACCTCGACGTGGCCTGGCTGCGCGGTCCCGAAGGGCTGCGTTTCTTGGTGGGCAACCTGGTTCCCGACGATGCCGCTCCGGTAGCCCAGGCCTACGCCGGCCATCAGTTCGGCGGTTACGTGCCACGGTTGGGCGACGGGCGCGCGCTGCTGCTCGGTGAGCTCGTCGGCACCGACGGGCGCATCCGCGACATCCATCTGAAAGGCTCGGGCCCGACGCCCTTCGCCCGCGGCGGTGACGGCCTCGCCGCGGTGGGACCGATGCTGCGCGAATACATCATCAGCGAGGCCATGCACGCGCTGGGTGTCCCGACGACGCGATCGCTGGCAGTGGTCGGCACCGGACGCCCGGTGCAGCGCGAGACGCTGCTGCCCGGCGCCGTGCTCACCCGCGTCGCCAGCAGCCATCTGCGGGTGGGGAGCTTCCAATACGCCGCAGCCACCGCCAATCTCGACCTGCTGCGACGGCTGGCCGACCACGCGATCGCCCGCCACCACCCCGCCGCGGCCGACGCC
>NZ_JBATXN010000588.1:0-3799 GCF_049673265.1 Mycobacterium sp.
GCCGGCGGCAACCGCAGCCCGGCCCGGTGACCGGCGCGCCGCACGACTCGATAGCGCAACGCGCGCAACGCCGCCCGATGCCGGCGGGCCTGCCGGCGAGCCGACAACACATGCGCTTGTTGCGCCCGCAGCCGCGCAGCCCTGCGGCGCACCGCCTCGCGCTGCGCGATCGGTGTGGTCGGTATCGCGGTATCGGCGCGGGCTTCGTCGAGCACACTCTTGGTCAGGGCACGGGCATCGGTGTGATCGCGGTGCGCTTGAGTCGCCGTGCCTGCGAGCGCCGCGTCGACGCTGACTGCCGAACGCAGGGCGGACCGGCTGCGGAGTACATCGGATTGGTAAAGCTCCTGTCCCCCACCGGTATTCAGGCCCGCTGCGCGCTGCAACACACTGTCGTAGTGCGTTAGGTCTGCGTCCAGCGTTACGCCGCTTGGCGTGCCGGCGAACAGCTGGTGCGCGCGGCTCAATGCCGACAGTTCGTTTCCGCTCAATGCCCCTCCCCCAGACGGTCGTCCTCGTCGGCGAAAGCCCGAACGCGCGGCAGCGCTCCCGGCGGAATCACTCCCCGGTTGCGGATATCCCACATTTCCGCCGGCGTGACTCCGAGCAGTGCCGCGATGATGGGTTCCGGCAGTGCCGACCGCGCGCATGCCCGGTCGAATCGGGCGCTCAGGCTCATCGGCATGCGTTCCAAAAGCGCGCCGCGCGTCGTCTCCAACGCCTGCAGATGCCGCATCAGCCGTCCCGCCGAAGCTGCGTCGGCGTTGACAGCCACCCGCCATGAGTTGGCGGCGAGCATCTCAGCCTTCACGCACTGACCGATCACAGAGAGAATATACGACTCATATTCGTTTGATGTCGTCGCGGGCAGCCGCTGGATCACCGAGTTGAGCGCGTCGAGCTGAGCCTCTGCGTATCCCTCGAGCACCTCGGTGTCGGTGTGCCGGTCCACGACGATGGAACCCGTGGACCGAGTAGGCGACGGTTCTGCCGGCGTGACGGCGGTCAGACGCTCGAGCTCGGCCGCGGGATCCGCGGCGACCACGAGCCGAGAGTAGGTGCCCGGCGGCAGCCCCAGCCCATTTTCTACCTTCTGAACTGTGCTTTTGTGCGGCTTGCGGGCTCCTCGCTCCAGGTAGCTCAGACCCATGATGCTCACACCGGTGGCCGAGGCGAAGTCGGCCAGCGACCAGTCGCGCGACTCGCGCAGCTCTCGGATTGCTGCACCTGCCGATTCGCGGCTCACCGCAGCGCTCCGGCCATATTCGGATAGTACACAGCCCCCCACGTCGCCCTGGGTATATACGTTTTTATCACGTTTCTCTTGCCAACTCGGCTGCTGTGCGTATACGCTTCTGCATACGTTTTGACACGAAGGAGGCGGACTGATGGGGCATCCATGTTCGGTCAACCCGGAATTGTGGTTCGGCTACGCCGATGACGACGGCGGCGACGGTGCCGCCAAGGCTCGCGCTTATGAGCAGTCGGCCACCGAGGCGCGGCTGCTCTGCCTGCGGCGGTGCCCACTGGCGCAACAGCGGCTGTGCGCGCGATACGCGGTCGAGAACCGCGAGGAGTACGGCGTTTGGGCGGGGATCAAACTGCCTGGCGGCCAGTACCGCAAGCGTGAGCAGCTGGCGAAGGCGCACGACCTGCTGCGCCAGATCGCGGCCGGCGAGGTCAACTCACGGCAGCTGCCCGACAACGCCGCGCTGCTGTCGCGGCGCGAGGGCGACGCTGTTCCCGTGACCGCCACGGTGTTTCATCTGCCCATCCGCGAGGTCGGGCCGCGGTCGGCCGCCTAACCATTTCCGTGCTGGGCGCGCCTTTAGCCGTGATGAAATAGGCGGGTGCTACGAAGTTGGTCGCGGTTAGCCCTGGTGCTGGCCGCCAGTTGTGCGGTGCTGACCAGTTGCCATGACACCGTGGCCGGCCGGGCAGTGTCGCCGATCTACGATCCCGCGACTGCGGGCGGGTTGCCGGTAACCGACGTGGCCAGCGGTGCACGTACCGGCGCGCCGGCGCCGACGCTGAAAGTCCATGGGGGACAAGGGGGATCGATCGATGGGCTGGCGGCCCTGTCGGTCGAGGACATCGAGGCATACTGGCAGGCGAATTTTCCCCGCACGTTGTCAGGACAGTATGAGCCGGTGACGGAGCTGTACTCCTACGACTCCCATGATGCGTCATCGCCGGTGATCTGCGGCAACGACACCTACAAGCTCGTCAATGCCTTCTTCTGTGGAAGTGACTGGCTGATTGCCTGGGATCGCGGCGCGTTCTTGCCGACGGTGCAGAAGTACTTCGGCGAGATGGCTGTAACCGGGGTGCTCAGCCATGAGTACGGGCACGCAATCCAACGCATGGCCCATCTGGTCAAGCGATCGAGTACCGTGCTGGTCGCCGAACAGCAGGCGGACTGCTTCGGTGGCGACTACCTGCGTTGGGTCGCCGAAGGCAAGTCACCCCGGTTCACCCTCGACGCCGGCGATGGTTTGAACAGGGTGCTGGCCGGCATCATCACCAGCCGCGATCCCGCCTCGGTGCAGGCCAACAACCCGGAAGGCCACGGCACGGCGTTAGACCGCGTCGCGGCATTCCAGACCGGCTTCACCTCGGGCGCGACCGCGTGCGCACAAATCACCGCAGAGTCCATCCAGCAGCGCCGCAATCAGCTGCCCGACGCGCTACAGCCTGCGGCCAGCAACCGCAAGGCGGACAAGCCGATAACCGAGGCCAGCGTTCGCCAACTCGTCGATGAACTCGGCACGATCTTCGTCCCGAAGACCCCGCCGACGTTGTCAATGCAGCCGGCCGCGTGTGGGGGAGCGGATGCGACCAAGCCGGTGTCGTATTGTCCGGCGTCGAACACCGTGTACGTCGACCTGCCTGCGTTGCAGACACTCGGCGAGCCCGGCGATGAGCGTCACGACTACGTGCTGCTGCAGGGAACCAACACGGCGATGTCGGCTCTGATCTCCCGATATGCGCTGGCGGTTCAGCGCGAACGCGGCCTACCGATGACATCCGTCGGGACCGCGTTGCGTACCGCTTGTCTGACCGGCAGCGCGGAGCGGCATCTGGCCGAAACATCGGATTCGACAACACCTTTGACGTCACGCGACATCGACCAGGCGGTGGCGGGTCTGCTCGGCAACGGTCTGGCGGCCAGCGACGTCGGCGGGACCACGGTGCCCGCCGGGTTTAATCGAATCGCGGCCTTCCGCGCCGGTCTCACCAACGACGCCGCCGACCGGTGCTACACGGACTTTCCGGGCTGAAAGGCATCCTTATGACTCCGACGCAGTGGGGGAGTGGCGACGACCCCGAACGGACCGAGGTAGTCCGCCGCCAGCCGCCGCCAGCCGGCGACCCCGACAAGACCGTCGTCATCGCTTCCTCGCATGGTGCGCCTGATGAGACGACGACCCCGGTGACGCCGACGAATCCACCCGCCCCGCCCGCGCCAAGCGGTTACGCCGTCGGCGCCTACGGGCACCAACTCGGCCACTATCCGGTCGCCTCTCCGCCGATTCACCCTGCGCGGCGCGGTCGCGGCGCGTTGTGGGCAGTACTTGCCATCTGGGCTGTTGCGTTGAGCGCGGGGGGCGTCCTGCTGGTGCTGCGCGTAGGCCCGATCAAATCGCTGACCGCCGACAAACTCAACATCGCCACGGCGCAGGCCGGCGTGCGGAACGTGCTCGCCGACTCCGCCACCGGCTACGGGCTGGCGGGCGTCAAAGACGTCGTGTGCAACCACGGCGTCGACCCCACCATCGTCAAACACGCGATGTTCACC
>NZ_JBATXN010000589.1:0-8176 GCF_049673265.1 Mycobacterium sp.
CGAATCTGTCGCATCTATCGGACTCACCGCTGATGTCGTTGGCACACAGAACGGTTAAGGTCGTGGCGGACCGGTTGGCCAACGACATCGACGAAGGCGCCGCGCCCACCCTCTACTGCATCAGTGAGCCGATCCCGCCCGGCAGCTACGTCGGAGTCAGTGGCAGGCGCGGTCTGCGCGGTGGCCCGGTGCTCATCGGCCGCTCGGTGGTCGCCTGCGATTACGACGCAGCTGCCCAGGTCGTGGCCTTCGCCGAAGAGTCAACTGGCACACGGGTTTCGGTATAGCCATGGCCGAACTGGACAACACCGTTGCTGTCATCACCGGTGCCGCGCGCGGTCAGGGCCGCAGCCACGCTGTCGCGCTGGCCGAGCGGGGCGCCGACATCATCGCCGTCGATCTGTGTGCCGACATCGATGCCATCCCTTACCCGCTGGCTACCAAAGCCGACCTGGACGAGACCGCACGGCTGGTCCGCGCCACCGGTAGCGACGTCGTTCCCGTCATCGCCGACGTACGCGACCTTGCCCACTTGGAGGCCGGGATACGTTCCGCCATCGACGATCTCGCCGATATCGACATCGTCATCGCAAATGCCGGCGTGGTGGCGATCGGCAATACCGACCCACATTCCGAGCCGGTATTCAACGCAATCGTCGACACCAACTTGCGGGGAGTGTGGCACACGCTCGTCGCCACGGTGCCGTCCATCATCCGCAAGGGTCGCGGCGGGTCCATCGTGCTGGTGAGCTCATCGCAAGGCCTCACCGGCCGCGGCGGTGACGGCAGTGCCGCCATGTTCGGCTACGCCGCGACCAAACACGGCATAGTGGGAATGATGCGTTCGGCAGCCAATGCTTATGCGCCACACAAGATCCGAGTAAATTCGGTACACCCCAGCGGGGTGTCGACGCCGATGATTCTCAACGACTTCGTGGTGAACTCGATGATCGAGAACCCCAACCCGGCGGTCTCACAGATGCTGCTGCCAGACGTGCCGTTGGTCGAACCGCAGGACGTCACCGAAGCGGTGCTGTGGCTCGTCAGCCCCCGAGCCCGCTACGTGACGGGCGTGACGTTGCCGGTCGACGCCGGCCACGTCGTCATGTAGTCCCGCGCCACCAGGGATCCAATTCCCCAGTCGCCGAGGGATCTACGCGCTCACCCGGCTTTGGTACCGCAACCTTGACGTGGGCGGCGTCAGCAGCGGCCAACAGCCGCTCGACCGGTTCGGCCCATGGGTGCGGCGCCAGCCGGAAGGTGCACCAATGAATCGGCACCAGCAGTCGGCCGTTGACGTCGACGTGCGCCTGGACCGCCTCCTCGGGATTCATGTGAATGTCCGGCCACGACTTGCTATAGGCGCCGACCGGCATCAGCGTCACGTCGAAAGGTCCATGTTCGGCGCCGATCTCGGCAAAGCTCTTGGTGTAACCGGTGTCGCCGCCGAAGTACGCCCGGTGCACGGGACCGATGATCGCCCATGACGCCCACAGCGTGCAGTTGCGGTTCAAGAAGCGACCGGAGAAGTGCCGGGCCGGCGTGCAGATCAGGGTCAGCTGGTCGATCTGCGCGTGCTCGTTCCAGTCGAGTTCAATGATCCGATCGTCGGGAACGCCCCAATCACGCAGGTGCGCACCAACACCGAGCGGTACAACAAACGGGGCCCACTGGCTGCGAGCCAGCGCGACGATCGTGTCGACGTCGAGGTGGTCGTAATGGTCGTGGCTGATGACGATCGCGTCCAATGCCGGCAGCGACTCCAGCGGCACCGGCGGCGGATGCATCCGCTCGGGACCAACAACATCCGAGGGCGAGCAGCGATCACTCCACACCGGATCGGTGAGGACGCGGTACCCGTCGATATCGAGCAGAACCGTCGAGTGGCCGAACCAGCAGGCCTCCATGGCCGCGGCGCCGCTCTCAGAGCTTGGCGGCGATTCCAACGGAATTTCCGCCGGGGGCCGGGTCAAGGCGCGGGCACCGATTACCTCCCACAGAATGTTCCGCTGTTCTTCGCGGTCGATGCTGAACTGGGTGGCCGATTCCAGGTTGACGAATACACCGTCGTGGAAATTGGGTGACCGCTCGGCCACCGCGCGGATGCTGGCGGGTTGAGCGCCGAGCGCGGCCGGCGCACCATGCAATGCGCGCAACACCCAACCACCGGTCGCCAACGTGACCGTGCTGGCTGCCAGTCGCAGCGCCCCCCGCAACATCCCGATCAAGCCCCCTGGAATCTCGGTGGCCGCTTCTCCACCCGGGCCACCTGTGCTTCGATCACATCTTGGCTGGCCCAGGCCTTGTCGAAAAGCTCCTTTTGAACCGGCGAGGGCTCTTCGATCGAGCCGTCGTCGTTCAGCACCCGCTTGGCGTGGGCCAGCGCCAACGGAGCCAGGCCGGCAATCTCAGCGGCCCAGGCCTGCGCGTCTTCCACCGTGCCGATCCGGTTGGCCATCCCGGTCTGC
This sequence comes from Mycobacterium sp., assembly GCF_049673265.1. GTDB lineage: Bacteria > Actinomycetota > Actinomycetes > Mycobacteriales > Mycobacteriaceae > Mycobacterium. The sequence continues at coordinate 2,469 of NZ_JBATXN010000589.1, forward strand.
AGCGCCGTCTCGGCGGTCAGCTTTTCCGCCGTCAGCAGCATCGCCCGGGCCCGGCCATGTCCAACGAGCGTCGAGAGCCGGTGGATGCTCCAGTTATCCAGCGCCAACCCGTACTTCGACGTCGGAAATTGGAAGAACGCATCGGGCGCGACGACCCGCAGGTCACATTGCATCGCCAGCTGCAGGCCTGCCCCGATGGCTGGCCCGTTGATCGCGCCGATCACCGGAATCGGCGCCGCATCCAGCGCCTTGTGCAGCTCAACCAGCCGGTCGGGATAGTCGGCGGCGAACGCATCGCCGCTCAGGTCGGCTCCGGCGCAGAACACGGTGCCCTGACCAGTCAGCACGATGGCGCGGACATTTTCACCGGCCGCCTTTTCCACCGCCTCGCGCAGCTCCTCGACCAGTTCGGAGTTCAACGCGTTGCGCCGTTCCGGACGCCGCAGCTCAATGGTCAGGACGTCCTCGACGCGGGTAACACCAATCATGTGCGCCACTCCTCCTCATCGCTGCGCTCTGCATCGTCGTTGGCGCGGATCATGGCGACCAGCCTATTAGCCTGCTCGGGTGGCGCCGAATCGGCGGTAACCCGAACATTCCATTTGGCCAAAACACCTGACAGGATGCTTCAGCGTGAAACGGCCCAACTTCTTGGTGATAGTGGCAGACGATCTTGGGTTCTCCGACATCGGCGCATTCGGCGGGGAGATCAACACCCCCAACCTGGACCGGCTGGCCTACGCCGGGATCCGGTTCACCGATTTTCATTCGGCGCCGGCCTGCTCACCGACCCGGTCGATGCTGCTGACCGGAACCGATCACCACATTGCCGGCATCGGCACGATGGGCGAGGTTCTGCCGCCCGGTTTCAAGGGTGCGCCTGGATATGAGGGCTATCTCAACGACCGGGTCGTTGCGTTACCCGAGCTATTGCGCGACGCCGGCTACCTGACGCTGATGTCGGGTAAATGGCACCTAGGCAACACCATTGACAGGTCGCCGTGGGCCCGCGGTTTCGAGCGCTCGTTCGCGCTGCTGCCGGGTGGCGCTAGCCATTACGGCGGTTCGCGGGCCGTCGTTTCGCTGCCCGGCCCCACGCTCTATACCGAAGACGACCAGTTCGTCACCGTCGGCGACGACTTCTATTCGTCGGACTCCTACACCGATGCCCTGCTGCGCTACTTCCGCGAACGCTCCGAGGACCCCGCTAACCAAGAACGACCGTTCTTCGCGTATCTGCCGTTCCAGGCGCCGCACTGGCCGCTGCAAGCACCGGCCGAATTGATTGCGAACTACCGCGGCCGCTATGACGCCGGCCCGGACGCGTTGCGCGAGGAACGGCTGGCCGCGCTTAAGCGGCTCGGCTTGTGCTCGCCCGATGTCGATGCTCACCCCGTCGTGGCTGACGGCGAGCCGGAGTGGTCCGACATGACCGAGGAGGAGCGCGCGATCTCGGCCCGGAGCATGGAGGTATACGCCGCCATGGTGGACCGGATGGACTGGAATATCGGCCGGGTGATCGACTACCTCACCGAAACCGGTGAGCTCGACGACACGGTGGTGATCTTCCTGTCCGACAACGGCGCGGAGGGAGCAATAGTCGAGGCGATGCCGATTCTGGGTGGCTTGATCGCGGCGCAGATCGAACAGCATTGCGATCACAGCCTCGATAACCTGGGCGCCCCCAACACATTCATCTGGTACGGCCCGCGCTGGGCACAGGCCGCCACCGCGCCATCGCGGCTGTACAAAGCGTTCACCACCGAGGGCGGCATCCGAGTGGTCGGGTTCGTCACCTGGCCGGGCTTTGCCCGGCAAGCCCAGATCGGTACCGCGTTCGCAACCGTTATGGACATCGCTCCGACCGTGCTGGAACTCGCCGGCGTCACCCACCCCGGCACCGAATACCAGGGCCGCGCAGTCGAACCCATGCGCGGCGGGTCGCTGGTGCCATACCTGTCTCGGAGCGCCGAGGCGGTACACGACGACGTCACCGACACCGGATGGGAGTTGTTCGGCCGTCGCGCCATCCGCCGAGGCAAGTGGAAGGCGCTCTATCTGGCCCAGCCCTACGGCCCGGGTGCCTGGCAACTCTACGATCTCTCCGTCGACCCGGGCGAGATCGATGACCTGGCCGCCTCGCGGCCGGACACGCTGGCGGAGCTTCTCGCGCTGTGGGATCGCTACGTCGAGGACACCGGCGTAATCCTGGATCCCGTTTCACTTTTCGACGTCGACCCGCAATCTCTCGCCGGAGGGCCATGAGTCAGTGAGCCGGATCGGGACCGACGAACTGCGCGACGCGGTGCTCGACGAGGGGACTTTCATCAGCTGGGACATCGCGCCGCTGGTCGTGCCGGCGAACGCGTCGTATGCCCGCGAGCTGGCCGACGCCCGGGCCGCGACCGGCCGCGACGAATCGGTGCTGACCGGCGAGGGCCGGGTGTTCGGCCGCCGGGTGGCGGTGGTGGTCTGCGAGTTCGAGTTCCTCGGCGGCTCGATCGGAGTCGCCGCGGCCGAACGGATCACCGCCGCCGTGCAACGCGCCACCGCCGAGCGACTGCCGCTGTTGGCCTCGCCAAGCTCCGGAGGCACTCGGATGCAGGAGGGCACGGTCGCGTTTCTGCAGATGGTGAAGATCGCCGCGGCCGTCACCCTGCACAAACAGGCACACCTGCCGTATTTGGTGTACCTGCGCCACCCGACCACCGGCGGGGTGTTCGCGTCGTGGGGTTCGCTGGGCCACGTCACCATCGCCGAGCCGGGCGCCTTGATCGGCTTCCTGGGCCCGCGGGTCTACCAGCAGCTCTACGGTGAGCCGTTTCCCGCTGGCGTCCAGACCGCCGAGAACCTGCAGCGGCACGGGGTGATCGACGCCGTCACACCACTGGGCGAGCTGCGCGGCATCCTCGACCGGACCCTGAAAGTGGTCGCCGACGAAGCGGGGCCACCACCGGATCGGCTGCCACCCGAACCGCTGCCCGACGTTCCGGCGTGGGACTCGGTGCTGGCATCGCGGCGGCCGGATCGGCCTGGGGTGCGGCAGCTGTTGCGCCACGGCTGTACCGACCAGGTGCTGCTATCCGGAACCGAACAAGGCGACGCCGCGACCATGCTGTTGGCGCTGGCCAAATTCGGCGGTCAGCCCGCGGTGGTGCTCGGCCAGCAGCGCTCCACCGGTGGGATGGAGGAGGGTCGGTTGGGGCCCGCTGCGTTACGGGAGGCCCGTCGCGGCATGACGCTGGCCGCCGGTCTACGGCTACCGCTGGTGCTCGTTATCGACACGGCTGGCCCGGCGCTGTCGGCGCAGGCGGAAGAGGGTGGGCTGGCCGGCGAGATCGCCCACTGCCTGGCGGAGCTAGTCACGCTGGACACCCCGACGGTGTCGGTGCTACTCGGCCAGGGCAGCGGCGGGCCGGCCCTGGCGATGGTGCCGGCCGATCGGGTGCTGGCCGCGCTGCACGGTTGGCTGGCGCCGCTACCACCCGAGGGCGCCAGCGCGATCGTCTACCGCGATACCGTGCACGCAGCCGAACTGTCTGCGGCACAAGGCATTCGATCGGCCGACTTGCAGACGTCCGGCATCGTCGACGTCGTCGTGCCGGAACACCCGGACGCCGCCGACGAGCCGATCGAGTTCTGCACCCGGCTGTCGGTGGCCATCGCCGCCGAGCTGCACGCGCTTGGCACGGTCCCCGATGCCGACCGGATGGCGGCCCGGCTGCGCCGCTACCGCGGCATCGGACTGCCATAGCTTTCCGCCAGGCCAAGGTAGCGCTGGATCGTCGGCCCGACCCAGTCGATGAGCTCGGCGCGGGTCATCTTGACCACCGGTGGCAACCGCAAGACGTAGCGACACCATGCCACGCCCAAGATCTGGGTCGCGATCAGCCCCGACCGCCAGCGGGCTTCCGCGGCCGGCACCAGGTTGGCCACCAGCGGCTGCAGTTGCGTGGTGAAAATGCTCTGCATGCGTTGCGCGGCCTCGGCATTGGTGGCACTGGACCTCAGCAGGATCACCAACGCCTCGTCGCCTTCCCAGCGTTCCAGGAAGTGGCCGACCAGCGAGCGGCCAACCTCGGCGCGGTCCAGTGCGGTGAAGTCGGGAAACCTCAGATCGAACTCCGCCGCCGCGGCGAACAGCTTGTCCTTGTTGCCGAAATACCGCATCACCATCGCCGGATCTATCCCGGCGTCGGCCGCAATACCCCGAATGGTGGCGGCCTGAAAACCGGCCGTGCCGAACCGCTCACGGGCGGCGGCCAGGATGGCGGCCTTGGTCTGCTCCGACGTTCTCCTCATGTCAACGAGCGTAGGTTCGGGTAGCTCACGCCGGTCAGCTTCTCCGAAAGCTCCCAGAGCTTGGCCGCCATCTCGGGGTCACGGGATTTCGCGCTGGACTGCACCCGTCGCGGATAGCCATGGAGCCGCTTCGGGCCGTAATACCCACCGGATTCCACCGGCCCCGTTGCGGCGTAGATCTCCGAGAGCGCGCCCATCTGTGCACTTTGCGCAAATCCTTTGGTGAACAACATGATCGGATCGAGGAACGACTCGGTGTGCCCCTGCAGGTTGGTCGCCGCGTAACCTGGGTGCGCCGCCACCGACAGCACCCGCGAGCCGGCCAGGGTCAATCGCCGTTGCAGTTCATAGGCGAACAGCAGGTTGGCAAGCTTCGACGCGCCGTAGGCCCGCATCCGGCGGTATCGGCGCTGTTCCCAGTTCAGATCGTCCAGGTCGATAGATCCGAGGACATGCAGCCCGCTGGACATCGTGACGACCCGGTCCCGAATACGCTCGATCAACAAGCCCGTCAACGCGAAATGACCGAGATGATTGATACCGATCTGGGATTCGAATCCGTCGACTGTGCAGCACTTCGGCACCGCCATCACGCCGGCATTGTTGATCAAGGTGTCGACGTCGCCGAGCGAGGCCGCGAATTCGCGCACCGATGCAAGATCGCCGAGGTCAAGGTGGCGCACTTGCGCGCGCGTTCCGATATCCGCCGCGACCGTATTGGCCTTCTCGACGTCACGGCACGCCATGATGACCTGCCCGCCTGCGTCGGCAATGGCCCGTGCCGTGACGGCACCAAGTCCGCTGTTGGCGCCGGTGATAACGAAGGTCCTTTCCTGTAGATCCATCACGGTTGTCCTCACCGGTAGACCAGCCCGCTGAGCCGCCACGCCAATCGGCGGCGAATCGCCGGGGCCCGGCTGGACAGCTGCATCGCGACGTTGCGCGCCGGCCGTAGCACCGGCGGCAGAGTCGCCATTCTGGTGAGCCGGCCGGTCAGCGAAAGGACCTGCTGGGCAACGGCCCGACGATCATCGCCGTAGCGGTCCAGCAGCGAATCCGGTGCGCCGGCGAGCACCTGCTCCAGGGCGTCGGCCAGCACCACGGCGTCCTGGATGCCGGTGTTCATCCCCTGCCCTCCGGCCGGGCTGTGCACATGGGCGGCGTCGCCGGCCAGCAGCAGGCGGCCGGCGCGGTAGCTGTCGGCTACCCGGTGATGGATCCGGAAATGCGACCCCCAGATCACTTCCTCGACGACGAGCTGCCCGGGGCCGAAGCCCCGCGCATCCAGCAGCTGCTGAACGAATGGCGCTGCCGGTGAGGCCGGCGCGTTCTCGACGGGGGCGACGATTCGGTGCATGCCGCCCGGCAACGGCGCCAGCACGGTCAGCCCTGCCGGAGCGTAGAAC
>NZ_JBATXN010000590.1:0-8118 GCF_049673265.1 Mycobacterium sp.
GCGCCGGCGAGCATGGCTTGGGCCTGCGATGTCAACTTCTCAGCGGTGGCCCCATCCCGCTGCCGAATGGCCTCCTGTCGCTGCTGCACCGCTTCGTGTCGCTGCCGCACCGCCTCACCGCGCTGCACGAAGGCGATGACCGCTGCGGCGACGGCTATCACCGTCAGCAACGCCAGTCCGGCGATCGCTGCCGCCCGAAAACGCCGGAATCGCTGCCGCTCACGCAAATCATCGCTGGCCAATTCATCTTTCGGCTTGCCGTGAATCGGCGCCGCCAGCGCAGTGAGCTTGTCCCGGAATATTTGTGATCGAAAGTCCCACGGGGCATCGTCGCTGACGTCGATGTACAGCGGCTCAGCCGCCAGCGTGCCTCCCTGCGTCAGAACGGGTAAAGCTGCGTTCGACTGCTGTGGGTCGAACCGGGCCTCTGCTTCGTCCCACTGCAGATCACCCTTTGCGACAACGAGCATCAGGTGCTCGCGCCCGCGACCTTCCAGCCAGTAGCTGACTTCCTTGTCGACCCAGACCGATGCCGCTGCTTGGGGGGATAGCACGACGATCAGGTAGCGGGCGCTGTCGAGTGCCGTCGTGATCTTCGACCAGAGATCTGGATTGGCCTCGAGGTTCGTGGTGTCGCGGAACACTCTCAGTGCGCGTAGTTGGCCCAGCCGACGCCCGATACTGTGCAGGGCTTTTTGGATCGCAGCGGCGACTTCCTGATCGCGGTGAGCATAGGAGAGGAACGCGTCGTAATCGAGGGCGGCCTCTGAATCGTTGCCCTCAGCGCCAGTAGTGTTCGTCGGGTCTGACATGCAGCCGCCTGTGGACAGTCAAAAATCGCCTCGCGTTGAACCGAGCTACAACTCGGGCAGCGTCAGTCAGTCTGACATGTCGGCTGACACGCCGTGCGACTTTGCTGGCATCCCTCCGCCACCGCTACTGCGACGATCAGCGCTACTTGACCAGCGTGAACTGTCCGATGTCGGTGATGTCGCGGCGGAAGAAATCCGCGCATCCGGTCAGATAACGCAGGTAGCGCTCGTAGACGGTCTCTGACGTGATCTCGATCGCCTTGTCGCGCCGGGCAACCAGGTTGGCCGCCCACATGTCCAGCGTGCGCGCGTAGTGCGGCCGCAGCAGGTGAACCCGCTCGACGCCGAAACCGGCCGCGGTCGCGAACTGCACCACGTCGTCATCCGCGGGCAACTCGCCACCGGGGAAGATCTCCTGCCCGATGAACCGCATGAACCGCAGATCGTTCATCGTGATCTTGATCCCGTGCGGCGCGAAGTAGCTTTGCCGATGTCCCAGGATCGTGTGCAGCAGCATCCGGCCGTCCGCGGGCAGCACGCGATACGCCGTTTCGAAGAACGCGGGGTAGCGCTGCTTCGTGAACGCTTCGAAGGCTCCGATGCTCACGATGCGGTCCACCGGGGTGTCGAACTCCTCCCAGCCCTGCAGCCGCACCTCGACCGATCGTGACGTCGACACCTTGGCCAGGCGCTCGGTCGCGTACTGGTGCTGGTTGCGGCTCAGCGTGATGCCGATGACGTTGACGTCGTATTTCTGCAACGCCAGCTCCAACGCACCGCCCCACCCGCATCCGACGTCGAGCAACGTCATACCGGGCTCGAGGTTCAGCTTGCCCAGCGCCAGGTCGAATTTCGCGACCTGCGCCTCGTCGAGGGGCATGTCATCGCGCTCGAAATAGGCGCAGGTGTAGCCCATGGTCGGACCCAAAAACAACGCAAAGAAATCGTCGGATACGTCGTAGATCGATTGAGACGTTTCGTAAAACGGTGTCAAATTACTGGTTTCACCGGACATCGACAAGCTACCCATCTGTTTACAGTCCCCCGAATCACAGCCAAACGTGCGTGGGACATGCTAGACGAGTGCCGACTAATGACGTAATCGCAACCGATCTGTGTCTATCGGGCGCGCGGTATCTCGGCCGCGATGCGATCCATGAGCGCGGTGTAGCGCCTGACTTCTGGGTCTCGGCCCGGTTTGCCGCTGCTCACCACGCCCGCCGCCAGCCTGCGCTCGGGGTCGGCCCAGATCGCGATGTTGACCAGCCCGAGGTGACCGAAAGCCGCAGGCGCGTTGCGGCCGAACGGACCGAACCTGTTTGTGCCTAGCTGGAAGCCCGTGCCCCAGCGGGCTGGGGCCAGGCCGGTCGCGAAATCCGGTCGTAGACGGCGGCATTCACGCACCGCGGCGCGCAGCGTTTCCGGGCGCATCACCTGGACGCCATCGAGTTCACCTCCGCGACGCCATATTTCGGCAAACCGGGACATCTCGTCGGCGGTGGTCACTGTGTTGGACGACGGCACCACGGTGGTGAGAAACATCGGTGTGTTGGTGAGCGGGATGATCTGGTGCATCGTTCCGCCGATCGCTCTGCGAAAGGCCGCTGCGATCGGGGCGGGTAGTTGTCTGCCGGTGGCGTGGCTAGGCGCAACCAGGGGGAGATCCTGTTCCGCGACACCGAAATTGGTCCAGCGAAAGCCCAGCGGGTCGAGTATTTCGGTGGCCAGGATCTCACGGATGTCCTTGCCGGTCGCGGCATAAATGATCTCGCGCATCAGCGGGCCCCATGTCAGCGCGTGGTAGATATGTATCCGCCCCGGCCGATACAGCGGCCGCAGCTTGGCGAGCTGTTCCTGCGCGTATTCGTGGTCATCCGCCCGTTTGAGGTCTGGCTTCGGTCCGGTGGCGAAAGGAACTCCGGCGCTGTGCGTCATCACGTGCCGGATCGTGGTGCGGTCCTTGCCGTGGCTGGTGTAGGTGGGCAAGTACTCGCAAACTCGATCGTCGAGGGAGAAGGCCCCGCGTTCGACGAGCATGTGCGCGACGGTCGCCGTGATCGCTTTGGCCGACGAGTAAGTGCAGAACGGCGTATCCGTCTTTACCGGGATCTTCTCGGCATCCGGCGAGTCGGTGGGGGCATTGCCCCAGCCATGGCCGATCGCGCGGTTGAGCACGACCTTGCCGTTGTGGCGCAGGCACAGCTGAATCGCCGGGTGCATCCCCGCCTCATACCAGTGCCGGGCGGCCTGCCAGATCCGTTCGACGGCCGCGGGGTCGATCTCCGAGTGGTCTTCGTCGGCGACCGCCGTAACGGCGTCCAGGTCGGCGGGGACGCGAATCCTGCCCTGCGAGTCACCCTGGTCGGTCATGCATGCGAGGGTACGTGCAGCCGTGGTGGGCGAGTTATCCACAGTTGCGCCTTTATCCACAGGCGCTGGTACCTGGACGTGTTTTAGTCGTCGGGCATCGATAAAATTCGAACATGCATTCGAGCAGCCCCGAAGAGATCGAGGAGGTCTTCGCCGCACTCCAGACCGACCTCGACCGGGCGCTGGCGTTGTCCTTCGACGCGCTGACGACCCCCGAGCGGCTGACCGTGCTCCGGCACTGCGAAACCTTCCGCCGCCAGCTGCCCGCCGTTGAGCATCCGTTGATCAACCAGCTCGGTGCGCAAGCCAACGAGACCGAGCTGGGCGGCACCCTGTCGCAGGCGTTGGCCAACCGTTTGCGGATTAGCCGCGGCGAAGCCTCGCGGCGCATCCATGAGGCCGCCGATCTCGGCGAGCGCACCGCGGTGACCGGCCAACCGCTGCCGCCGGTGCTCGAAGCCACCGCTGCCGCCCAACGCACCGGCGATATCGGCACCGCCCACGTCGCGGTGATCCGCGGTTTTATGCACCGGCTGCCCGAGTTCGTCGACATCGACACCCGGGTGCAGGCCGAGGCGCAGCTGGCCCGCCTCGGCGGCCAGCATCGCCCCGACGAGCTGGCCAAGCTGGCCGACAAACTCACCGACTGCCTTAACCCCGACGGCGACTTCACCGACGACGACCGGGCCCGGCGGCGCGGCATCACCATCGGCCGCCAGGGTTTCGACCGGGATGTCAGCGATCAATGGGTGTTTGACCCCCGAAGCCCGCGCCACCCTCGACGCCGTCTTCGCGAAGTTGGCTGCCCCGGATACGTGTACTGACATCCGCAGCACCGCCCAACGCAACCACGACGCCCTCAACGCCGCCGCCCGCACCCTGCTGGCCTCCGGCGCGCTGGGTCAACACAACGGGCTACCGGCGACCATCATCGTCACCACCACGCTCAAAGAACTCGAGGCCGGCGCCGGGCGCGGGCTCACCGGCGGCGGCACCCTGCTACCGATGTCCGATGTGATCCGGCTGGCCTCCCACGCCCATCACTACCTGGCCATCTTCGACAAAGGCAAAGCGCTGGCGCTGTATCACACCAAACGCCTAGCCTCACCAGCCCAACGAATCATGTTGTACGCCAAGGATCGTGGCTGTTCGTTTCCCAATTGCGACGTGCCCGGCTACTTCACCGAAGTCCACCACATCGACCCCTGGGCCAAAACCCACACCACCGATGTCAACGACCTCACCCTAGCCTGCGGCCCCCAACACAACATCGCCGAACAAGGCTGGACCACCCGCAAAAACCACCGCGGCGAGACCGAATGGATCCCACCGCCGCATCTGGATTACGGCCAACCCCGCACCAACACCTACCACCACCCCGAAAAACTGCTACGCGACGACGGAGACGACGAAAACGATCCGTGACGCTGAGTGCAGCGAGCCGGGCGGGCAAACGTCAGGCTCGGTCGCCCTCGGTGTCGTCGAAGAATCGCCAGTCGCCGTCGACCTCGACTTCCATCCGCCAGCCGAGTTCGGAGTTGTCGGCCTTGGCGTCGACGAACCACGCATGCGCGTCCTCGGCGCTCTCGATGTCTTTGGTGTCGACGACGTCGCCGTGCGGATTGATTACTCGGTAGGTAGCCATGGCCGAGGGTTACCCGCTGCGGGCGCGCCGAATCGTGTCACTCCCCGGTGAACTGCGGCGGGCGCTTGGCGAATGTCGCCGAGATGCCCTCGGACAGATCCTTGGACGGCAGGAACGCGGCATTCCACGCGGCCACGTAGCGCAGACTCGCCGACACCGCCGAAACCCGTTGCTGGTCAAGGACATCCTTGATGCCCCGGACAGTCAGCGGCGGGTTGGCGGCGATCTCGGCGGCGGTGGCGTGCGCGGCCTGCAGGGTGGCGTCGGCGTCGGCGAACACGTCGTTGACCAAGCCGATCTTCTCGGCGCGGGCCGCGTCGATGTCCTTACCGGTGAGCGCCAGTTCGCGCAGGTGGCCGTCGGAAAGGATCAGCGGCAGCCTGGCCAGGCTGCCCACGTCGGCGACGATCGCCAGCTTGACCTCGCGCACCGAAAACTTCGCGTCGGCGCTCGCGAAGCGCATGTCGACCGCGGAGATCAAGTCCACGCCGCCGCCGACGCACCAGCCGTGCACCGATGCGATGGTCGGGGTGCGGCAGTCGGCGACAGCGCTGATCGTGTTCTGCATCCGCAGCACGTCGGCGTGGAACTCGGTGCGCGGGCCCGCCATCGCGCCGTCGGCCAGCACCGGGGCCAGCGTCCCGCCCATCGCCGGCAGGTCGAGGCCGTAGCTGAAGTTGCGACCAGACCCGGTGATGACGATGGCCCGCACATCAGGGTCCGCGTCCAGCGCAGCGAACAGCTGCGGTAGTTCCGACCAAAACGCCGGCCCCATCGCGTTGCCTTTGCCCGGTCCGATCAACGTCACCTGCGCGACGTGGTCTTTGGTTTCGACAGTCACGGATTCGTACGGCTGGCCCATGTCGAGACCGTACCGTGGACGTCGTGTCTCCTGACCTGCGGCCCGGCCCCGACTCTCCACCCACCGACGAGCTGGCCAGCGCAGAAGCGGCGCTGGGCGTCCTGCAACACGTGGTGCATCCAATCTCGCGGGACGAGCTGTCGAAATCCACTCCGTGCTCGGAATACGACGTGCTGCAGCTGACCGACCACCTGATGAACTCCATTGCCGTGCTCGGTGGCGCGGCGGGCGCGGAATTGCCGGAGCGCGACACCGGAGACTCGGTCGAGGGGCAGATCGTCGGCGCGGCCCGGCCCGCGCTGGACGCGTGGCACCGCCGCGGCTTGGACGACACGGTGACCATCGGCCCCAATGAGCTACCCGCCACGTTCGCGGTCAGCATCTTGTCGCTCGAATTCCTGGTCCACGCTTGGGATTACGCGGCCGCGACCAAGCACCCGATCGAGGTCGCCGAGCCGCTGGCCGATTATGTGCTGGGACTATCCAAGAAAGTCATCTCGCCGCAGACACGCGCGACGGTGGGCTTCGACGATCCGGTCGCCGTACCCGACGATGCATCCGCCCTCGACCAGCTGATCGCCTTTACCGGCCGCGATCCGGGTCTGGCCCGGGACTAGACGCGTTCCAGATAGAAGTAGAAGTATCTGCCGCCATCGACGACACCTTTGCCGTTCATGATGCCCATCACCGCGTCGTCATCGATCGCCTTGAAGTGATCGTGGACAGGTTGGCCGTCGTAGACCATCGTCGCGGTGACTTCGCCGCGAAACTCCTCCAGCCACAGGCTGGCTTCGCCCTTGCCCATCTTGACGTTGGAGAACCGGTTGCCGTCTTCGTCGAGACACACCAGCGGCTGCACGTCGGCCGGCGAGTTGAAAGTCTTGCCGAACCAACGTGACTTTTCGAGTTGACCGTTCATCCGGTGGCCGGTGACGAACTCGCCGCCCTTCCACTCGCCGAGCATGCCGTCGATGGTGGCCGGCTGCAGGCTCGCCCAATAGTCGTCGAGCTCGGCGTCGGTGAAATCGCCGGTGCGCTCCTTGAACTCGGTGAACTTCTTGCGGGCCAAAGCGTCAGACATGCCAGCTCCTCTAAATCCAGCCCGTTGCGAAGTGCAGCAGGGCGTCGTTTTCCTCCGGGGCGCCGATGGTGACCCGGACGCCGTCGGTTCCGTACGGGCGGACCACAATCCGGGCGTTGGCCGCCTGTTCCACGAAGTCTAGGGTGCGCATTTGCAGTGGCAGCCAAATGAAGTTCGCTTGCGACGACGGCACGGTGAAGCCGGCGCCCCGCAGCGTTTCGCTGACCCGGGTGCGTTCGCCGACCACTGCGTCGGTGCGGGCGAGCAGTTCGTCGGCGGCGTCCAGCGAGGCGATCGCGGCGGCTTGCGAAACGTTGGTCGTGGTGAACGGAACTGCAACCTTGTTCAGCGCGGTGATCACCTGCGGATCGCCGACCGCATAGCCCACCCGCAGACCGGCGAGTCCGTAGGCCTTCGAAAACGTCCGCAGCACAACAACATTGCTGTGCGAGCGGACCAACGCGAGGCTGTCGGGTGCCATGTTGTCGCGGATGTATTCGACGTAGGCCTCGTCGATCGCGATCAGGACGTCCGACGGCACCGCTTCGACGAACGAGACCAGCGCCCGCGGGTCGACCACCGTCGACGTGGGGTTGTTCGGGTTGCACACGAAGATCAGCCGGGTGCGGTCGGTGACCGCCGCGAGCATCGCGTACAGGTCGAAAGTCTCGTCGCGCAGCGGGACCTCGATCGGGATCGCGCCGGCGACCCGCACCTGCAACGGGTACATCTCGAAGCTGCGCCAGCCGTAGAGCACCTCGTCGCCCACGGACGCGGTGGCCTGGACGAGCCGCTGGCACAGATTCACCGAGCCGCCGCCGACGGCGATGTGCTCCGCGGCGAAGCTCGCGCGGGCGGCGGCGTTCAGATGCTGTGCGAGCCGCGACTTCAACTCCGCGTTGTGGTTGTCCGGATAGCGGTTGACCATGCTCATCGCCCGGCCGATGGCCGCCTGCACGCCGGGCAACGGACCGTGGACCGTCTCGTTGCTGGCCAGCTTGATCGCACCCGTCACCGTCTTGCCCTCGACGTAGGCTGGCAGCTCAGCCAATTCGGGACGCAGGCGAGCAGTCATTTCGACAGCATATGTCCGCGCTGTGTACGCTGTGCTCCGCGGCGGTTCCAGGAGCCGAAGTGGGTCCGGTACCCTCAGGAAATCCAAGGAGGCGTGCCAGAGCGGCCGAATGGGACTCACTGCTAATGAGTTGTCCTCTTACCGGGGACCGGAGGTTCAAATCCTCTCGCCTCCGCCACGCTAGACAACTGAACACATGCGCCCGTAGCTCAACGGATAGAGCATCTGACTACGGATCAGAAGGTTGGGAGTTCGAATCTCTTCGGGCGCGCT
>NZ_JBATXN010000591.1:0-2661 GCF_049673265.1 Mycobacterium sp.
GGTGGTGGGTGATTCGCGCACCGGTGAGATGGACAAGATCGACGGACCGTATTACTTCTTCGGCGTGCTGGCCAAGCTGGCGGTTTTGCCCAAGTTCACGCCGATCATGCTGCCCGACACCGGGCGCACCAACATTGTGCCGGTCGACTACGTGGTCGATGCACTGGTCGCCCTCATGCATGCCGACGGTCGCGACGGCCAGACATTCCATCTGACCGCACCGAAAACCATTGGCCTGCGCGGCATTTACCGCGGGATCGCCGCCGAGGCCGAGCTGCCGCCGCTGCGTGGATCGCTGCCCCGATCAGTCGCTGCACCCGTGATGAAGGTGCGTGGGCGGGCCAAGGTGTGGCGCAACATGGCCGCCACCCAATTGGGCATCCCCGCCGAGGTTCTCGACGTCGTCGACCTGGCGCCCACGTTTATCTCCGACAACACGCGAAACGCATTGCACGGCACCGGTATCGAGGTCCCCGAGTTCGCCGACTACGCACCTCAGCTTTGGCGTTACTGGGCGCAGCATTTGGACCCTGACCGGGCCCGCCGCGACGATCCGGCCGGCGCCCTGGTGGGCCGTCACGTGATCATCACCGGCGCCTCCAGCGGCATCGGCCGGGCCGCGGCGATCGCCATCGCCGAGCGGGGCGCAACGGTGTTTGCGCTGGCGCGCAGCGCCGAGGCGCTCGACGACCTGGTCGCCGACATCCGCGCCAACGGCGGCCAGGCTTACGCCTTCACCTGCGATGTCACCGACTCCGACTCGGTGGAACACACGGTCAAGGACATCCTGGGTCGCTTCGACCACGTCGACTATCTGGTGAACAACGCCGGACGCTCGATCCGCCGCTCAGTGGTCAATCAGACCGACCGGCTGCACGACTACGAGCGGGTGATGGCCGTCAACTACTTCGGCGCGGTGCGGATGGTGCTGGCATTGCTGCCACATTGGCGTGAACGCAAGTTCGGCCACGTCGTCAACGTGTCCAGCGCAGGCGTGCAGGCACGCAGTCCCAAGTACAGTTCGTATCTGCCCACCAAGGCCGCGCTCGATGCGTTCTCCGAAGTGGTGGCCACCGAAACGCTTTCCGATCACATCACGTTCACCAATATCCACATGCCGTTGGTGGCCACACCGATGATCAAGCCGTCCCGTCGGCTCAACCCGGTACCGCCGATCTCCGCCGAGCACGCGGCGGCGATGGTAGTGCGAGGGCTGATCGACAAGCCAGCCCGTATCGACACGCCGTTGGGCACTCTCTCCGAGGCCGGCAACTATTTCACCCCCAAGCTGTCACGCCGAATCCTGCACCAGCTCTATCTCGGTTATCCCGATTCAGCGGCAGCGCAAGGGATCACACCACCGGAAACCGTTGCTGTGCAATCATCCTCACAGCGCCGACCGAAGCGACCGACCCGTGCGCTCACCCGGGTGCGAGTTCCGCGGTCGGTCAAACGGGCAATACGGCTGGTGCCAGGCGTGCATTGGTGATCCACGTGCGATTGCGTATTAGGCTGCAGGCACTTTCGCGGCTATTTGGTGTGCGATGTTTATCGCCGCGTCGGACTCAGTGCCGAGTTGTGCATCGGCTTGGTTGAGGCTGCAGGCCATGATGTCGACGACAATGTTGTGGGCTACCGTCAACGCCCGCTGACAGCTAAAGACTAGCTCGACGCCGTCTTGGTTCTGCGTGACGCTCAGGGTGCCGTTGGTGTTGGAGACCGGACCTGCCGTGTGCATCATGTTCGTGCCCATCGCTACGACGGTGAACTGCCGGTCGGCGCAGGCAGGCCAGCTTTGAGCGGAGGCGGCGAAGAACGCGCCCGCTTCCTTTGCTGAGGGAAACGACACCACGGTCTGCTCGACACGATGCCTGAACCTGGGGCCGGGCTCTGCGAGCGCCTGGCCGAGCATCGTGGTCCAGCCGCTGCCCTCATAGACCTCGGCTTCTGCCGGGCTGGTAATGGGTCGGCACGCCTTGTCCGGCACTTGCGCGGCAAGGTTCGGCATCGCGCCTGTGGTTCCCTTGACCTCCAGCACGGTGGTGCCCATCGCGGCATTGATTTGGTCGGCGCTAAGCAGCAGCCCCTGCAGTGCGGTCTGGGCGGGAGTGAGGCTGGTGGGGGTCTGCGAGGCGCCTGCCGACTGCGTGGTGGCCGGCCGGCCCAGAAGGAAGTAGCAGGTAACGGCGGCGACGACCACCACAACCGCCGCGGCCAGCGGCCACTTCTGCTGCCAGCGTGAACCGAAACTATGCGCCTGCACGCCGGCAGCCTGCGCCTCAGCTCCTTCCGCTGAGGCCGCGGCTTCCAACACTGCTTGTTCTGACTCTGGGTGTCCCTCGGTGGCCGGCACGACGGATGTTTCGCGCAATCCAGCGGTCGGGTCAGCTGTGGATACACCGCGCTGAGATCCGTTGCGCGCGTTCTGAAACAGCGCCAGCGCACCCACGGTCGCGAGAGCGGCACCCGCGGCCGCAACGTAGATTGAGATGTCGAGGCCGGTGAGAATCCCCGGCCCGCTGCTATCAGCGGGCCCGCCGGGCCCGACAACGTGCATGGTCCTTAGCTCTTTGTCGGTCGCGAGTAGGACGACGCCGACCGCCGCAAGGACACAAAAGCCAATGAGACACCATCGGGCGAACCGCTTCCCCTGGCTAGCTA
>NZ_JBATXN010000592.1:0-2748 GCF_049673265.1 Mycobacterium sp.
TGCACCTCGACGCCGAATACGACGAAGACGGCGCGGTGCGCAAGCCGGGGCAGGACTACTACCTCAAGCCGATGAACTGCCCGATGCACACGCTGATCTTCCGGTCGCGGGGACGGTCGTATCGCGAGCTTCCGTTGCGGCTCTTCGAGTTCGGCACCGTCTACCGCTACGAGAAATCCGGTGTGGTGCACGGGCTGACGCGGGCCCGCGGGTTCACCATGGACGATTCGCACATCTTTTGCAGCCGCGAGCAACTCCACGACGAACTGGCGTCGCTGTTGCGCTTCGTGCTTGATCTGCTCGCCGACTACGGCTTGGAGGACTTCTATCTGGAGCTGTCCACCAAGGACCCGGAGAAGTTCGTCGGCTCCGACGAGATGTGGGAGCAAGCCACCAACTCGCTGGCCGAAGTGGCCGCGGAATCGGGACTGGAACTGGTGCCCGACCCGGGCGGCGCAGCCTTTTACGGACCGAAGATCTCCGTGCAGGCCCGCGACGCGCTGGGCCGCAGCTGGCAGATGTCGACCATCCAGGTCGACTTCAACTTCCCGGAGCGTTTCGAGCTGGAATACACCGCCGCCGACGGTTCGCGGCAGCGTCCGGTGATGATCCACCGCGCGCTGTTCGGCTCGATCGAGCGGTTCTTCGGCATCCTCACTGAGCATTACGCCGGCGCTTTTCCGGCATGGCTGGCGCCCGTTCAGGTGGTCGGCATTCCGGTGGCGGACGGCCATGTGCGGTATCTGGAAGACGTTGCCGCGCAGCTGAAGTCGCATGGTGTTCGGGTCGAGGTGGATTCCAGCGACGATCGGATGGCCAAGAAGATCGTCAACCACACCAATCAGCGGGTGCCGTTCATGCTGCTGGCCGGGGATCGCGACGTCGAAGGCGGCGCGGTGAGTTTCCGGTTCGGTGACCGCACCCAGATCAACGGGGTTCCACGCGACGATGCGGTGGCCGCGATTGTCAAGTGGATTGCTGACCGCGAAAACGCTGCGCCCACTGCCGATTTGCTCAAGGTGCACAACCGTGGCTGAAGACGACGCGATCGTCGATAAGGGAGTCGGTGAGGCCGACCACCTCCAGCGATTGTGGACGCCCTACCGGATGAGCTACCTGGCCGAGGGGCCGCTGAAGCAGGACATCAGCGACCGCTCACAGCCGTTCTCCGACATCCCGCAGCTTCCCGACGAGGACGGTCTGGTGGTCGCCCGCGGCGAATTGGTCTACGCCGTTCTCAACCTCTACCCATACAACCCCGGGCATTTGATGGTCGTGCCGTATCGGCGGGTATCCGAACTGGAGGATCTCACCGACAAGGAGACCGCCGAGCTGATGGCATTTACGCAGAAGGCGATTCGCGTCATCAAGAAAGTGTCTCGGCCGCACGGCTTCAACGTCGGTTTGAACCTGGGTGCGTCGGCGGGCGGGTCGCTGGCCGAACATCTGCACGTGCATGTGGTGCCGCGGTGGGGCGGCGACGCCAACTTCATCACGATCATCGGCGACTCCAAGGTCATCCCGCAGTTGCTGCGCGACACCCGTCTTCTGCTGGCCACCGAGTGGGAGAAGCAACCGTGACGCGCCGGCGACGATGCAAAGCGTAGCGATGAGGAGCGGCGCCATTGAGTAGGCTGCTATCGCGTGAGGGCGTCGCGCGGGTCACCACGCCGGTGGCCCGGGGGTTCCTGCGGGCCGGCTTCACCGCCGACGGCGTCACGATCATCGCCACCGCCGCCGCGGTGTTGGCGGCGCTGACGCTGTTTCCCACCGGCCGGCTGTTCGCCGGCACGATGGTGATTTGGTTTTTCGTGATGTTCGACTTGGTCGACGGGGCGATGGCGCGAGAAAGCGGCGGCGGCAGCCGGTTCGGCGCCGTGCTGGACGCCACCTGCGACCGCATCAGCGACGGTGCGGTGTTCTGCGGGCTGGCGTGGTGGGCGGCTTTCGGCCTACACCGCCCGTGGCTGGTGGTGGCGACGCTGATCTGTTTGGTCACCTCGCAGGTGATCTCATACATCAAGGCCCGCGCCGAAGCCAGCGGGCTGCGCGGTGACGGCGGCTTCATCGAACGACCGGAACGGCTGATCATCGTGCTCGTCGGCGCGGGTTTGTCGGACCTGCCGGTGTTTCCGTTGCCGTGGGCGTTGCACGTGGCGATGTGGCTGCTTGCCGTGGCCAGCATGATCACCTGCGCTCAGCGGTTGCACACCGTGCGACATTCGCCCGGCGCGGCCGATCCGATGCCCCCGGCTGACGGACGGGCGGAACCCGAGCCGTGAAAATTCCTGGTATCAGCGACTTTCCGCTGAGTGGACGGATGACCGACTGGGGATACGCCGCCGGGTGGATGGCGGTGCGTGCGATGCCGGAATTGGCTGCGCGCAACGCTTTTCACGCTGGAGCGCTCTACGCGTCGCGTAACGGCGGACCCGCTCAACTGCGTAAGAATCTGGCGCGCGTCATCGGGGTTGCACCGAAAGACGTGCCCGGCAGCCTGATGCGGGCGTCGCTGGCGTCCTATGCCCGCTACTGGCGCGAGGCATTCCGGTTGCCGACGATGGATCACCACGCGATCGGCGAAGAGATCGCCGAAACCGTTGTGGGCGACGAGCATGTGGACGCAGCGCTGGCGGCGGGCCGCGGCGCGGTGCTGGCGTTGCCGCACAGCGGCAACTGGGACATGGCCGGGGTATGGATGGCCCAGACTCGCGGCAAGTTCACCACCGTCGCCGAGCGGCTCAAACC
>NZ_JBATXN010000593.1:0-1719 GCF_049673265.1 Mycobacterium sp.
CGCCAGGCGGTCATCCTCGCGGCGGGCTTGGACGCGCGCGCTTACCGCCTGCCCTGGCCGGAAGGCACCGTCGTCTACGAGGTCGACATGCCGACCGTCATCGATTTCAAAACCTCGACGCTGAGCCGGCTTGGTGCAGAGCCAACGGCCGAGCGTCGAACTGTTGCTGTTGATTTGCGCGACGATTGGCCTGCAGCCCTGCAGGCCGCGGGCTTTGAGCCGCAGACCGCCTCGGTGTGGAGTGCCGAGGGATTACTGGTCTATCTGCCGCCCGAGGCGCAGGACGGCTTGTTCAACAACGTCACCGCGTTAAGCGCGCCCCAAAGCCGATTGGCCTGCGAATTTGTCCCTGACACAAGGATTTTCACCGACCCGCGTTATCGGACTCATCACGATCGGATCAGTGAGCTCGGATTCGATATCGACTTCAACGACTTGGTCTACCACTTCGAGCGCAGCCACATCATTGAACACCTGACCCGGCATGGCTGGCAGGTTTCGCACCGCGAGATCGCCCAGCTGCATGCCGCTAACGGCTTCGTCTACCCCGAAGATCATGTCGCGACGGCGTTCGCCAACATGACTTACCTCAACGCCGTGCTGAGCTGACGCGACCGCTAATGTAACCGCGGCAGCACCGCTGTGCGGTAAAAGTCAATCGCGGCAAGCGGATTGCGTTGTGCGAAATGCATGAACGGTGTCGCACCGGCGTCCAGAACCGCCTGCACCGCCGCGATGTGGGTGGCGGCATCGGTGCCGGTGGTCCAACCGTGGATGACCTTATCCACGGGATTGGCTTGCGCTGCGCGCTGGATGTCGACGGGATTGGGTTGGTCGACGGCGCCCCCGGTGAACCGCCACAGCTCTGCGGCGCGGGCGATTTCGCTCTGGCCGCCGACGACGGCGAACATCTCGGCTCGCTTACCCAGCTTGCCCGGCTCTCGGCCCGACTCCTGCGCACCCTTGTTGAAGGCGGCCACCAGCTTTTGGTCTTTGATGCCGCTGGCCTCGCTAATCCAGCCGTCGCCGTACTGGCCGGCCAGGTGGGCACTCTTTGGGCCACCCGCGGCGACGAAGATGGGCGGAGGCGACGGCGGCGGGTCGTAGAGCTTGAGCTGATTGGTCTGAAAGTAACGCCCCTGGAACGAGATTCGCTGACCGCTCCACAGCTGCCGGATCAGCGCGACGGCTTCGACCAACCGGTCATGGCGCTCCTGGTATGGCCCAAAATCGGTGGTGGCCGCTTGCTCGTTGAGCCGCTCACCCGTCCCGACGCCAAGGAACACCCGGTTTGGATAGAGCAACGCGAGCGATGCAAACGCTTGCGCGACAGTGGTCGGGTGATAGCGATAGATGGGACACGTCACGCCGGTGCCGAACGGGATTTGCGTGGTGCGTTGGCCTACCAGCGCCAGCGTGATCCACGGGAACATCGAATGACCCTCGTTGTCCTGCCACGGCTGAAGGTGATCGCTGGCCCACAGATAGCGGAATCCGGCCTGCTCGGCCGCCTGGGCCTGGTCGACGAGTTGGGAAGTGCTGAATTGTTCGTGGGATAGCACGAAGCCGATACCCGGGCCCGACGACGGCGTCGTGGACGGCGGGCCGGCTTGTTGCCTGGAGCCGCACCCGGCCGTCAGCCCGGCGGCGCCGACCATGCTTGCCCCAGCGGCGAGCTGGCCGAATGAACGCCGTGATATTGCTCTCATGGGCCGGGAG
>NZ_JBATXN010000594.1:0-4448 GCF_049673265.1 Mycobacterium sp.
AGCCTCGACCAGGCGCATAAACGCCTCGGCGGTGCTAGGCAACGGAGGCCGCTGATCTGAAGCGCCCTGTCCATTGTCGTGATCGTGCTTCCACTCGCCGATCAGCGCATCACGATGAGACTGCAAGGCGGCGTCGACCTTCGCGGCGTCATGGTGCGGAAGTGTGATCCGGTAGCAGCTGCCCTGCTCATTGGTTGTCACGGTGATCGAGCGCTCGAGCTCAGGCCGAGGTTCGCGTTCGGATCGCGGTTCCAGCTTGACCGCGGTGCGCAGCTGACTGACCGTGGCGCAGCGCGCCAGCTGCGCGTAGTGCTCATCGGACCCCTCGCCGGCCCGCGCCGCGATGATGCCGACCTGATCCAGCGAGAGCCGGCCCTCTCGCATGCCTTGGGCGCAGCGTGGGAATTCCTTCAGCCGGCTCGCGATGGTGGTGATCGTGTGGGCGTTTGCCGACGAGCAGCCGGTCTTCCAGGCCACCAACGCCGGCACCGACCGCGCCCCAGTGGCACCCCATAACTGGTCTCCATCGATTTCGGCCACGATCTCTACGATGCGCCCATCAATGGCGTTGCGCTGACCGGTCAACTCCGCCAACTCCTCGAACAGCACCTCAAGACGCTCTACAGGACTGACCACCACGGCGTCAGCAGATGCGGTCGAAGACATGACGCCATCATCGCAGCCACCTCCGACAAATCCGGGCCGCCGATCCCCGCTCCACGTCAACCCGCGGCGACTACCGCGAATCCCGACACATGAGCCAGGTGCATGTCTCATGGTGAAGTGCTGGGACAGCTGTGATCGCGGATACGCTGCGCCGATTACCCTGGCGGCATGAGCGCCAAGAGCCGAATCCGGATGGCTCGGGTCTACGACGATCCGAGCCCCGATGACGGTCGGCGCATCCTGGTTGACCGGCTGTGGCCGCGAGGATGCCGTAAGGACGATCCGCGGGTGGGAACCTGGCTCAAAGACGTTGCGCCATCAAAAGAACTGCGCGAGTGGTACAACCACCAACCCGAGCGATTCGACGACTTCGCCGCGCGCTACCGGGAGGAGCTGGAGGCCGGCAAGGCTTTCGACGAGCTGCGCAAGCTCACCAAACACGACGTCGTGACGCTGGTGACGGCCACCCGCGATGTGGAAGGCAGTCACGCCGCGGTGCTGGCAACGCTGCTGAAAGGCCGTTGATCAATAGTCGTAACGCGCCAACCGAGTGTCGCCGTCGCGCTCGGTCCCCGCGATCGACACCACCGCCGGGAGCATCTCGCTGGTGACGACCCCGTGGTCGGCCGTCAACTCGTGGACGATGTCGAAACTGCGCTCGATCCACTCCGGCGTGTCGATGATGATCGTCACCACGGGCACGTGCCGGGTCAGCTGAAAAAGCCTGTCGCCATGGGGCTTATCGTCACCATTGAATCCCCATATGCCACGCAACACGGTCGCACCGCGCGCCATTCCGGAGTCGAGCAGCCGGTGAACGAGCCCGCGGTGGATCGGTAGGCCGCCGCGGCCGGTGCCCTCGCTGGTGTGAACCATCAGCTTCTGCCAAAGCGGTCGTTGCTGAGCGTCGGTGTTGGGCAGCCGGTGCGGTCGCGCGAACAGCTCCCCGCCGCGTTTGCACAACCGCACCCGCTCGACGGTCAGCAACGGGTTTGGCGCCGCAACACTCAGCTCAGCGACTGCGGCCGAAACCTGCACCGCCGTCCCGATGGAGATGATCATCAGCGGAACGTTGACGTTGCGGCTGAAGAACTGAGCTCGATAGCGCTCGCCGTGCGCGGTGCCGTCGACACCTAAAAACACTGCACCACCGGAGAATTCGAGCCGATGCAGCAGATCGCACACCGCGCGGTATGCGGGCAGGCCGCCGATGCGTTCTTGGCGTCCCACGTAAACGGTGAGCTTGACGGCATCATCAGCGCCACTGTCGAGCACGTCGTCGCCACCGACCAGCCGTGCGCGTTCCAGCGTCACCAGGCCGCGACCGGTCATCGCGACGACGTCGTCGACCAGGGCGGTGATCTTGGACTCGACGTCGACCGCGGCGATTGCCACCGGCGGGTCCTCGGACAGGCTCAGCGACTCGTCGGTACGCAGCACGTGCCGCAGCCCGAAACTCGCGATGCCGCGCAGCATCACGCTGGTTGCGAGTTCGCGGGTGTCGAAGAGATCCAGCATCGCGTCGGCCAAAAACCCGGGCCGCCGAACGTGATCCGTGGCCACGCGCTGGCGTTCACCGAAGTAGGTGGTCAGCTTCAGGCAGGGCTGGTTCATAACCGGCCCGCGACCCACTGCCCGAGCAGCGCGGCGGCGATACCCAACACGATGCTGGCGACGAGATTGGCCACGGCGCCCCGCACCTGACGCTCCTCACCGAGCCGCTGGGTTTCCAACATCCAGGTGGAGAACGTGGTGTAGGAGCCGATGAACGCGGTGTCGGCGAGCAGCGCGGCGTGTCTGCTCAACGCCAGGCCGCTGAGCAGGCCGAGCAGCGCGGCGCCGCTGATGTTGACCGCGAGCGTTCCCAACGGCAACGACCGCGCCGCCCGTCGGGCAACCGCGCGGTCCACCAGAAACCGCAGCACCGCCCCGAGGCCGCCGGCGACCAGCACGCCGAACCAGAGAACCATCAGCGCACCGGGACCCGGCGCACTATCGCGGTGGCCACATACACCGCCAGTAGTCCCAGCACGATGCTGGCGGCGGTATATCCGGCGGCCAGGCCGTAGCAGTGGCGCTCGATCATCTTCAGCGTTTCGACCTGCATCGTCGAAAAAGTCGTCAGCCCGCCACACAGCCCGGTCCCGAGCAGCGGCCTGCGGTAGCTCGACAACGGCAACCGCTCCAGCAACCGCGTCGTGAAGTAGCCCACCAGGAACGCGCCGACGATGTTGACCGTGAACGTCGGCCACGGCCATCGGGTCGGGTCGGCGACCATCAGGCTGCTCAGGCCGGCGCGCGCCGCGGTGCCCAGCGCGCCACCGGCGAACACGGCGGCCAACTCGCGGTAGTCGTGACCGGGCACCCAAGCAGCGTATGCGGGACATCGGCAGAATTGGTGTCATGGTGGCCAACCCACGCGCCGGTCAGCCGGCACAGCCTGAAGATCTTGTCGATCTACCTCATCTGGTCACGTCCTACTACGTGATCGAACCGGACCCGGAGGACGTCGCTCAGCAAGTGGTGTTCGGCACGTCAGGGCACCGCGGCTCGGCGCTGGGCGGCGCGTTCAACGAGGCGCACATCCTGGCCATCACCCAGGCCATCGTCGAATACCGCGCCAAGCAGGGCACCAGCGGCCCGCTGTTCATCGGCCGCGACACGCACGGGCTATCCGAGCCGGCCTGGGTAACGGCGCTGGAGGTGCTCGCAGCCCATGACGTCGTCGCGATGATCGACTCGGCTGACCGGTACACGCCGACCCCGGCGGTCAGCCACGCCATCCTTACCTACAACCGCGGCCGCAGCGATGCGCTGGCCGACGGGATCGTCGTGACACCGTCGCACAACCCGCCCTACGACGGCGGCTTCAAATACAACCCGCCGAACGGCGGCCCGGCCGACACCGAGGCGACAAACGCAATCGCCAAGCGCGCCAACGAGATTCTGCGAAATGGCGATATGGTGAAGCGGGTGTCGTTGGCCCGCGCGTTGCGGAGCGCGCAGCGCCACGACTACCTGGACTCCTATGTCGATGACTTGCCCAACGTGGTTGACGTCGACATCATCCGCAAGGCGGGAGTGCGGATCGGGGCCGACCCACTCGGCGGTGCCAGCGTCGACTACTGGGGTGCGATCGCCGAGCGCCACAACCTGGATCTGACCGTTGTCAATCCACTAGTCGACGCGACCTGGCGGTTCATGACGCTCGACCACGACGGCAAGATCCGCATGGACTGCAGCTCGCCGGACGCGATGGCTTCGCTGATCACCAACCGGGACCAGTATCAGATCGCCACCGGCAACGACGCGGACTCCGACCGACACGGCATCGTGACTCCAGACGCCGGGCTGCTGAATCCGAATCACTATCTGGCGGTGGCCATCGACTACCTTTACACGCATCGGCCGTCGTGGCCGGAAGGCATCGCCGTCGGCAAGACCGCGGTCAGTTCGTCGATCATCGACCGAGTGGTCGCCGGCATCGGCCGCAAGCTGGTCGAGGTGCCGGTCGGGTTCAAATGGTTCGTCGATGGACTGGTCGGCGCCACCTTGGGTTTCGGTGGTGAAGAGTCGGCGGGGGCGTCGTTCCTGCGGCGCGACGGGTCTGTGTGGACCACCGACAAAGACGGCATCATTCTAGCGTTGCTGGCCGCCGAGATCCTCGCCGTCACCGAAGCCACGCCGTCGCAGCGCTATCGCGAGCTGACCGAAAAGTACGGCGCCCCAACCTATGCGCGGATCGACGCGCCCGCCGACCGCGAGCAGAAGGCCCGGCTGGC
>NZ_JBATXN010000595.1:0-1843 GCF_049673265.1 Mycobacterium sp.
AGGGGTAGGCAAGACTGTTGAATGTCTTTGGGCAGCAACAACACTGCCGGACCGCCCGCTTGTGCGGCAGCAATGGCGGCCGGCAGCGCCGAGACGATGTCCGCGGGCGTCAACACCCGCCGGCAAAAGACCGACACTGCCGAAAACAATGCCTCGGCGTTCAGCGAACCGTTGCGGCCGCTGGTGTCTTGAAAGCTGCCACGACCATCCATGGTGGTCGCCGGTTGGCCCACCAGAGCCAATACCGGTACCCGGCTGGCGAATGATTCGCCCAATCCCGGAATCAGATTCAGCGCTCCCCCACCGGACGTCGCCGCCACTACACCTATGCCCGCGCCGCTGCGACTGTATCCATCGGCCATCGTGGCGGCGGAGAACTCGTGCTTGGCGAGCACCGCGGTGATATCCGACCGGAAATAGGCGGCGTCGTAAAGATCTTCGATGTTGGCCCCGTCGACCCCGAAGATGTACTCGACGCCGATTCCCGCGAGTTGCCCGACGATGTGGTCGACCACTCGGTGATTTCTCGGCATACCAGGTACACGACTCCCGGGCGGCTTGGGTTCAGGACCTCGGAGAAATGAACCAGCCAGCGTTGTTAACCGTGTTAACGCAGGGACCCACGGATAGGGAGTCATGCCGCCTGTGTTCACCGACCACCAGCAGAGCAAACCAGACGTCGTCGTCATTGGCGCCGGGCCGGCCGGTCTTGCTATCGCACGCGAGCTGCAGCACCGCCACCGGATTTCGGCGCTCGTCGTCGACAAGGCAGCAGCCCCTGCGGTTTCGTGGCGGAATCGCTACGACAACTTTCGCCTGAACACCAATGGGTTCTTGTCGCACCTTCCGGGCCAGCGAATTCCTCTGACGGCCGGGCGTTGGCCAACCAAAGAGGACATGGTCCGCTACTTCGATCGCTACGTGCGGCGGCAAAACATCACGCTTGCGCTCGGATGTGAGGTCACCCGCATCGACCGTGCCGCCGGGGGGTGGCTGATCGACACGCCATCGGAGCAAATCCGCACACCAGCCGTCGTGCTGGCCACCGGCAAGTACCACACGCCCGTCGTCCCGCCCTGGCCCGGCTTGAGCGGTTTCACCGGTCAGGTCGTGCACTCCGGCGACTTTCGCAACGCTTGGCCGTTTCGGGGCCGCGACGTTCTCGTTGTCGGCGCAGGCAATTCCGCCGCTGACATCGCGGTGCAACTGGCTGACGACGGCGCGCGCAAGATCTGGCTGGCGGTGCGCACCCCGCCACATCTGGTGCGGCGCGCCATCGGGCCGATCCCGTCGGACGTCTTCCTCGAGCTCTCCGCGCGAGTGCCCGCGCGGATGGTCGATCCGCTGATCGCGCAACTCAATCGTCTGCTGTTCGGCGACCTTTCGGTTTACGGATTCGGTCGGCCGCCGCTGGGACTGAAGGCAACGGTGGAGCAGCGAGGCCGCATTCCGACCCTGGCCGATGAACTCGTCGACGCCGTCCGCGCCGGCCGGGTTGAGGTGGTCGCCGCGGTGGCGGCCGTCGAGCGGCGCCGGGTGATCCTCGATGACGGCACAGCTGTAACACCTGAGGTGATCGTTGCCGCAACCGGATTCAGCACCGATCTCGACGACCTGGTCGGGCACCTCGGAGTTCTCGACGAGCACGGCGACCCGCACGGCGGTTTTAGCTCAGACCTCGGCAATGGGATGTTCGCGATCGGTTATGGCATACCACCCAGGGGCCCGCTGCGGGCGATCCGCCTGGCCGCAACGCCATTGGCCGATCAGGTCGCGGCATACCTGGCGGCCGGGTCGCACACCGCCGACCGGGCTGAGCGTTCGGCAGCGGTTTAAGGGGACT
>NZ_JBATXN010000596.1:0-2908 GCF_049673265.1 Mycobacterium sp.
CGCAGTGGGCTTTTGCGTCAGAGCGCTCGTCGCCGGCACGCCGCTAGCGTTTCGAATACCCAACAACCTGCAACGTTACGCCTGGGACCGGCCCCACTGCGGTCACGTTGTGCGCGTCGCAACCGAATCGTTGCCGGGCGTTGTTGGCCCGACCTATTTCCGCGAACTGGGGAAATACTTGACCACGCCTTCTTGCACCACGGTGGCGACTGGCCGGCCGGCACGGTCGAAGAAATAGCCGGTCCCAAGCCCCCGCGAATCGGTGGCCACCGGCGAGGATGTCGAATACAACACCCAGTCGTTAAAGCTGACCTGGCGATGAAACCAGACCGAGTGATTGACGGTCGCAGCAAAGATGCGGTCGAACCCCCACGAGAGCCCGTGAGTGGTGATGATTGAGTCCAGCACTGTGGTGTCCGAGCAATACAGCATGGTCGCGGTGTGCAGCACGGGGTCATCCGGCAGCAAACCATCGGCTCTGACCCAGACTCGGTTGTAGTCGAGCCGGTCGCCTTTATCCCGCATCACCCAGGACGGGTCGTTGGTATAGCGCCATTCGATTGGTTGCAATGCGTTGACGAACAGCGGGACGGTTTTCTCGTACCCACGCAGCAGCTCCTTGATCGACGGCAATGCCTCCGGATCGTCGACCACGGGCGCTTCGACGTTGTGTTCGAGGCCGCGGCCACCGGCCAGGTAGGACATCATGACCGTCGCCAACAAGGTGCCGTCCTGCGTCACCTCGATGCGGCGGTTAGCGAAGCGGCGCTCGTCGCGCAACCGCACCACCCGAAATTCGATGTCTTTGGCGATGTCACCGCCATTGATGAAGTGCACCGAAAGGGCGTTGGGCGGCAAGTCGCGGGTCAGCGTGCGGCTGCCGGCGACGAATGATTGCGCCATCAGCAGTCCGCCGAATGTCCGGGGTGGGTTCTTGCTGGGATGAGAGCCGATGAAGACGTCGTCGCCCATGGGATGTAGGTCGAGCACCGACATCAGCTCGTCGAAGTCAGACACCGGGCTAGCCTAGTTGCCTGCCTTTAAACGTCGTCCTCGCCGATTCGATGCACGTGGATCAGGTTGGTAGACCCGACGGTGCCCGGAGGCGCCCCGGCAACAATCACCACCAGGTCGCCGCGCCTATAGCGGCCGAGATCCAGCAGCGACTTGTCCGCTTGGCGGATCATGCCATCAGTGGTCTGGATGATGGGGACGATGAATGTCTCGGTGCCCCAGGTCATGGCGAGTTGGCTACGCACTTCAGGCAGCGGAGTGAACGCCAGCAGCGGCAGCGGCGTATGCAGCCGCGCCAGTCGTCGCACGGTGTCTCCGGATTGGGTGAACGCGACCAGAGCCTTGGCGTCGAGCCGCTCGCCGATATCACGGGCGGCGTAACTGATCACACCGCGCTTGGTCCGCGGGACGTGGGTCAGCGGCGGGGCTGCGGTCGAATTCTCTTCCACCGCACAGATGATCCGCGCCATCGTCTGGACCGCGGCCAAGGGATGCTTGCCGACGGCGGTTTCGCCAGACAGCATCACCGCATCGGCGCCGTCGAGCACCGCGTTGGCGACGTCCGAGGCCTCGGCCCGCGTCGGCCGCGAGTTTTCGATCATCGATTCCAGCATCTGGGTCGCCACGATGACGGGTTTTGCGTTCTCCCTGGCCATTTGGATGGCCCGCTTCTGCACCAGCGGAACCTCTTCGAGCGGCAGCTCAACGCCTAGATCGCCGCGGGCGACCATCACGGCATCGAAGGCCAGCACAACTGCTTCGAGGTTGTCGATCGCTTCGGGCTTCTCGAGTTTGGCGATGACGGGTACCCGGCGGCCGACCCGATCCATCACCTCGTGGACCAGCTCGACATCGGATGGCGAGCGCACGAACGACAGCGCCACCATGTCAACACCCAGGTGCAGCGCGAACTCGAGATCTTCGACGTCCTTGGCGGACAACGCGGGCGCCGACACCCTCATCCCGGGCAGCGACATTCCCTTGTTGTTGCTTACCGGTCCGCCCTCGGTAACAGTGCACACGACGTCGTCGCCGTCGATGTCCTCGACCACCAAGCCGACGTTGCCGTCGTCGACCAGAACGCGGTCGCCGGGCACGGCATCTTGGGCCAAGTGCTTGTAGGTGGTCGAAACGCGGTCGTGGTTGCCGGGACAGTCGGCGACGGTGATCCGCACGGTTTCGCCGTCGGCCCAATAGGTCGGGCCTTCAGCGAAGCGGCCGAGCCTGATCTTCGGGCCCTGCAGGTCGCCAAGCACGCCCACGGCGCGCCCGGTGGCATCAGAGGCGGCCCGCACCCGGTCGTAGGCAGCTTTGTGATCGCTGTAGTCGCCGTGGCTGAAGTTCATTCTGGCGACGTCCATTCCGGCTTCGACCAGCGCGCTGACTGATTCGTCAGTGCTGGTGGCCGGACCGAGAGTACAGACGATCTTGCCGCGTCTCGCCACGACAAAACAGCATAGTCGCGCTACTTGATCGATACTGATCCGGCAGCTGGCTAGCTTGTGAGCAGCGTCGGAACCAACGGGAATCCCGGCAGGTTACGCAGCACCGTCCAGGCCAGCATTGCGACGACGGCAGTCGCCACCGCCGGTATAGGCGACAGAGATTTTCCAGAGCGGCGGCGCAGCACAAACCAGCCGACCAACATCGGGATACCGACGAGCAGAAAGACGTTGTCGGTGATCGCCGCGGCCAGATCGCCGTGCAAGAGATCGTGCATCATCCGCAGGCCTCCACACGCGGGGCAATTCCACCCAGTGAGCAGGCGAAACGGGCAAAGGGGAAAGATCGCGTCGGGCTTGTGCGGATCCACCAGACCGATATAACCCACCGCGCCTGCGAGTAGCGCACCCGAACCCAACCCGGTGTACATCCGCGCGGGCATCCGCGCTGC
>NZ_JBATXN010000597.1:0-7633 GCF_049673265.1 Mycobacterium sp.
TCGATCATCTCGCCCAGACCCTTGCCCACAGCCGCGTCGTCAGTGAGCGGCCCTGCGATCGCCGCCCGCGCCGCCTCTGGCATGGCCAGCCCCTCTACAACGAGCCTGCCCGCCGCAATCAGCACCCGCGTCGATGCGACCTCACGCAGCCCGCCGGTTTCCAGCCGGCGGATGGCCTGTCCGAAACGCACCAGCTCGGCTGCGGTGGCACGGTCTACGCCAGCCTCATGCGCAACGATCGCCTCCTCGACATCGGCTGCAGGAAAGCCGAATTCGATGGCAACCATTCGCTGACGTGTCGAATCTTTGAGGTCCTTTAGCACGCTTTGATAGCCGGGGTTGTAGGACACCACGAGGCCGAATCCGGGCGCCGCGTCCAGCGTGATACCGAGACGTTCGATGGGCAGCTGCCGCCGGTGATCCGCAAGCGGGTGTAACACCACGGTGGTGTCTTGTCGGGCTTCCACCACTTCGTCGAGGTAGCAGATTGCTCCCTCGCGCACCGCGCGGGTCAGCGGCCCGTCCACCCACACCGTCTCGTCGCCACGCAGCAGATACCGACCCACTAGGTCCGCGGTAGTCAGGTCGTCATGGCAGGCGACGGTGATCAGCGGCCGGTCGAGATCGTGGGCCATCGCCTCAACGAATCGGGTCTTACCGCAACCCGTCGGCCCCTTCAGAACGAGGGCCAGCCCTTGGCGGTATGCCGCCTTGAAAATGGCCTCTTCGCTGCCGACCGCCTGGTAATAGGGCCGCACCATCTCCGCCTCTAGGATCGCGCCGCTCCGGCTATCAAGCCCGGACTGGTTGGCCATCGCTTCCCTTCCGATCCTCCGCTTGAATGGAGCCTAACCGGAACAGATGTTTGTTTCAAGTGCCATGACGATCGGGGCCGAGAAACTGATACGCCAACTACGTTCTGGGACATGGCATCAGGCGTTCCTCACGACACTTTCCGGCGAACCTCTGCCGACCGCAACGCGGATCGGAACAGCGGCCCGATCACATCAGCGAGTTGATCTGGACGCGCGATCGTCGCGTGTGCGGTGTTACCGAATACCCTGCGCAGCGATAGCACGTCGGTTCCTGCGCCGATCGTCAGACATACGCAGCCGTTGCCGCGACGGCGGGCTTCCGTCAATGCGCGACGCGCGTCCGCGGCGCCGTAGGGGCGCTCGTAGCCATGGTCATATGCGAGCCCGTCGGACAGCACGACCAACAGCCGCCGCGAGGTTCCCCCGCGTGCCTCCAAGACTGCCGAGCCGTGCCGGATCGCCGCGCCAAGTCGGGAGTACGCGCCGGGTTCGAGACTGTTCAGCCGCCGCATGGCCTGGGTGTCCAGATGGTCGTCAAATCGTTTGACGGGCACCATGGTCACCGCACGCCGACCCTGCGAGTAGTAGGCGTAAAGCGCAACCCGGTCGCCCAGGTCGTGCAGCGCAACCATGAGGTTGGCGACTGCCGCACGTTGCTGTTGGTGCACCGTCTGGCCCACCGTGCCGGGTTCGGCAGTCGATCCCGACACATCGAGCAGCAGCAACACCGACAGGTCGCGCCGGCGCCGCAGGCTGTCGAGGTAGACCGCCTCGTCGGGGGCCGAGCCGGCGAGCACCTCGACGCGCGCTTCGACTGCCGCGTCGATGTCGATATCGTCGCCCTGCGACTGGCGGTGGCGGCGGTGCAGACCCATGCCGAGCCTAGACAGCGGGCGCCGCATGCTGATGGCGTCGTCGAACTCATGGGTTGCCGATACCTTGATCTCCGGCTCAACCTCGTACACGGTGCACCAGGCATCGCGGTATCCCTTGCGGGTGACGTCCCATTCCGGATATGTCACGGCACCAGACGTAAGAATCCAATGGTCTCTGATGTCCCCGTCGTCATCGCTCGACACAGCGGCGAGCGATGACACCGCGGCCGCCCCGCGACTACCGGAGTTGATCCGGTGCGTCGGGTTATCCGCGCCGGGTGGCCCGCCCCCGCTACCGGTCTTGCGTGCCGAAGACAGCAGCTTCTTCAACCACTTGCCGATAAAGCCGCCTCCGCCAACCGGACTGGTGAACATATCGGGATCGTCGGAATCGTCGATCTCGCCATCGTGGAAGTCCTGCAGTTCCTTCGTGTCGTGGTCCCGCGGCACATGTTGCGGGCTCGTCTGGTCTTTTTGAGCGGCCGCTCGGGAGCACGCGGCAAGTACCTTCGACGCACGGATCACGCCGAATTGCGGCGCCGGCTCGTCGATCCGTGCCCGCCGGCCGGCAATTCGCAGCGATGCGGCCGGCGATTCGCTGCGGCTTGCGATTTCGGGATCGCCCAACGACGCCAAGATGCCCGGCAACAGGTCACCGTTGGCGACTAGCGCGCGGTGACCCTCGACTGCGAGGTAGCGCTTGGCCAGCCGACGCCGACGGACCAGGGAGCGCAGGATTTCTGGATCAAGGCTGCCCGCTGTGATCAACGACGCTTGCACCGCAATCGCTTCGAGCGTCGCGCGGGCTCGCGCGGCGGGATCGACGAAAATCGTCTGGCCGTCAGTCCACGGCGGTGCACCCGGTTGCAGTTCGGCGACCGCTATCGGCCGGCCCGCAAGTGCTGATGCGAGCATGCCCAGGGCCTGCAACCGATCGCCAGAAGCGTCGCTTGCCACACACGACCTCCGAACGCCGCGGACCTCGTTGACCAAATATCTGTTCCAACGTAAAGTCGCGCTTGGCCCAAGTCAAACGCGTGAGGTAAACCAAGCAACGTGGATTTTTCATACCCACCCGAGGTGGAGCAGGTCCGCAAGGAGCTTCGCGCGTGGTTGGCCGCGAACCTCACCGACGACGTTGTAGCCGCTGGCCGCCGGCGAGGCAGGGACGAGGCCGCGTTCCAGACACTTCGTGCATGGAATGCGACGATGGCCGACGCCGGTTGGGCCGCAGTCTCCTGGCCGCAGGAGTACGGCGGCCGCGGCGCAACGGTGCTCGAGCAATTGGTGTACGCCGAGGAGACAACTCGGGCGCGGGTGCCGATGCCACTCAACGTGATCGGCCTGAACAACATCGCGCCCGCGATCATGCAATACGGCACCGAAGAGCAAAAGCGCACCCTGCTGCCCCGCATGATGCGAGCCGACGAAATCTGGTGCCAGGGCATGTCGGAGCCCGAGGCGGGTTCGGACCTTGCCTCGTTGCGTACTCGCGCCGTGCGCGAAGACGATCAGTTCGTCGTCAACGGCCAGAAAATCTGGACGTCGATGGGTTATCGCGCTGACTGGTGTCAGCTCTACGTGCGAACGGATCCGGACGCGCCGAAGCACAAGGGCATTTCCTGCCTGATTGTGGACATGTCGTTGCCCGGCATCGAGGTCCGGCCACTCGTCACGCTCAGCGGCGAGGCCGATTTCGCCGAAGTCTTCTTCAATGACGTGCGGGTGCCCGCGGATGCTCTGCTCGGCCCGGAAAACGGCGGCTGGCAGATTGCCACAACCACGCTGAGCCACGAGCGCGCCGGTGCTGCGCGCCTCTACACCGAGATGCAAACGCGGTTAGCGGAATTGGTAGCCGACCTCGCCGACGTCCACATCGATGGTCAACCGGCACTCGAAGATGCCACGACGTTGCGGCGCCTCGGCGAAATCGCTTTGCGTATCAAGTATCTCGAGGTGCTGTGTCAGCGTTCGATATCGGCGATCCTGCACGGCGGTGACGCATTCGGGTCGGCAAGCCTGGCCAAGACGATCTGGGGTGAGGTCGGGCAGCAGATTGCCGCGCTGGCGTTCGACCTGCTGGGATCGCACGCAGGCGGTCGCCGGTGGGCGGAATATCGCTTGACATCGCGTTCGCTCACCATCGCCGGCGGTACAACCCAAATCAACAAAAACATCACCGCGCAGCGAGTCCTCGGCTTGCCACGCTCATGAACCTAGAACTGAACGACGAGCAGATCGCGCTGCGCGATACCGTACGAAGCTTCTTGGCTGAAAAGGCGTCGATCGCCGGACATGTCCGCCCGATGCTCGAGGATCCCACCGGCACGACCGAGGCGGTCTGGCGTGGGCTCGCCGACCTGGGAACCACGGGCATGCTGGTCCCACCGGAGTACGACGGCGCCGGCATGACGATGGTTGAGGCCGGCATCGTGCTCGAGGAGCTTGGTGCCGGACTGCATCCCGGACCGTGGCTGTCCACCGCGGTCGCCGCGACTCGTGCGCTCACGCGGTTCGGCGTGGACAGCGGTGCGGCTGCACCGCTTTTCAGCGGGATTGCAAACGGTTCCACAATTGCCGCGGTGGGCCCTCTCGACGGTATTCGCCCAACGGTCGTCGAGCCGGGCGATGGCATTGCGCTGCGTGGCACGATCGGCCACATTTGGGATGCCGCCGCCGCCGACGTGGTGCTGGTGCTGGCCGATGAACCTGGCGGCACAGGGCTTTTCGGCGTCCAGATGCCGGCGCCTGGCGTGGTAGTTACGCCGCAGACCGGAATAGATGGGACCCGCAAGCAATTTCGCGTCGCACTCGATGACACGCCAGCGCAACGTCTGGCCACTGCATCGCCGGATACCGTCGAGGATCTCGTCGACGACGTGGTCGTCGCCTGGGCCGCCGACGCGCTGGGCGCCGCGCGTGCGGTCTTCCACCTGGCTGTCGAATACGCCAAGGTGCGGCGTCAATTCGGCAAACCCATCGGTGCGTTCCAAGCCGTCCAGCACCTGTGCGTCGATATGTACGAGACGGTTGAACTCGCCCGCAGTGGCGTCATCCACGCACTGTGGGCGGCCGACGCCGCCGATCGTGAAGAGCGGCATTTGGCTGCAATGCGCGCCAAAGCCTTCGCCGGCCGGCTGGCCGCCGTCGCGGACAACGCCATCCAGGTATTCGGCGGTATCGGCTACACCTGGGAACACGACGCCCACCTCTATTTCAAGCGCCTACTGAGCTGGAACGCATTTCTCGGCGGCCCCGACCGCTATCTCGTCGAGGTGGGTGCGCAATTCGCCGGATCAGTTCTGCACTGATTTTGGGGAGGAGGAACATGATCGACTTCACCGGGCAGGTGGCGATCGTCACCGGCGCCGGCCGCGGCCTCGGACGCCTGTACGCGCTCGAGCTAGCGCGCCGCGGCGCGGCGGTCGTGGTCAACGACCTCGGCGGATCCATGCATGGCGATGGTGCGGATACCAGCGTCGCCGACGCGGTCGTCGAAGAGATCGAGCGCGCCGGTGGTGTCGCCGCGGCGTCACATGATTCCGTAGACAACCCCGAGGGTGGAGAAGCGATCGTCCGCACCGCTATCGACCGATTCGGTCGACTCGACGCGGTGGTCAGCAACGCCGGCATCTTCAACAGTGTGCCCTTCGAGGATCTGTCGCAGGCCGACTGGCGGCGGATGCTCAGCGTCCACCTCGACGGCGGGTTTTATCTGAGCCAGCCGGCATACCGGGAGATGAAGGCGGCCGGCTACGGGCGGTTCGTGTTCATCTCCTCCTCCGGCGGCATGTTCGGCCAACCGCTGGAAGCCCACTACGCCGCGGCCAAGGCGGGCCTGGTTGGGCTCGCCAATGTCATCGCCATCGAAGGCGCCCAGCACGGCATCCTCGCCAATACAGTGCTGCCGTTCGGCTTTTCGCGCATGGTCACCGAAACGGTCGGTGACCCCAAAGCGCTTGAGGAGACCGGATTCCTGAAAGTGATCCAGCCTGAGCTGGTCGTGCCGATCGTTGCATTTCTGGCCAGTCGGGCTTGCGAGTTCACCCATCACAACTATTCGGCTTGCGCCGGGCGCTTTTCGCGCGTTTTCGTAGGACTCGGCGAGGGTTGGCTCGCCGACCCTGGCAGCAACCCGACCGCCGACGATGTCGCGGCGCACCTATCCGAAGTGTCTGCCACCGAGCCGTTCACAGTTCCAGGGTCGATTTTCGAAGAGGTCTTCGCAGTCTGCGAAAGACTGGGCGTCGACGTGTTCTCACAGTGAGCTGCGGCCCGCCGCTCTAGCAGCCTGGTAGCGTAAAACCAAATATTCGGTCACTCGGGCAACGGCTGGATAGCAATAACGGATCACGGCCAGGAGGTGTCGTGGGACTTCAGCAACCATCCGAGGCTGCAGCCGCTCGAAACTCCGCCCGCCTAGACTTGCCCGATGCCGATTCGTTGGTCCGGGCTGGCCGGGCCGGACGCGCTCCGATGACGCCGACCAATACGCGGGCGGGCGCCTACGACGACGGCACTCGCCGCACCGAAATCCTGCAGACTGCCGCGTCATTGATTGCTTCGTCGGGTTTACGCACGTCCTTGCAGGAGATCGCCGACGCAGCGGGTATTTTGCCGGGCAGCTTGTATCACCACTTCGAATCGAAAGAAGCGATCCTCGTCGAGTTGGTCCGGCGATATTACGCCGACTTGGACCGCATCGGCGAGATCGCCCATGAGAAATTGGACAAGCCCGACTCGGGCTCCGCCGCTGACGAGATCTTCGCGTTGGGATCGGCGATCGCACGCTGCGCGGTGCAGCATCGCGCCGCCCTGCAGATGTCGTTCTACGAGGCGCCGAATGCAAATCCGGAGCTCGTGGAACTGCTTCAGAAACCTCCCACAGCAGTCCAGCAGGCGATGCTGCAAATGCTGCGCGCCGGTCGATGGAGCGGCTACATCAGGTCCGATATCGATCTTCCCATACTGGCCGACCGGATTTGCCAGACGATGATGCACGTCGGACTTGACATCATTCGGCATACCGCCGCCGCCGACCAGACCGCAGTCGTGTTGTGCCGCATCATGTTGCATGGTCTGGCCAGTCGGCCGCACAGTGATCGAGAATTGGATCGCTCCCCTGCTTTTGCGGCCGCCGAGGCAGCGATCAACACATGGCGTGACGAAGGCGAGTCCGAGGCCAACGACAAAGCCACCCACGTCCGTGCGATAGCACGAGCCGAGTTCGGCCGAAAAGGCTACGAGGTCACCACCATCAGAGATATCGCTTCCGCCGCGGGCCTAGGCACCGGGACGGTGTATCGGCTGATCGGGTCGAAGGACGAACTGCTCGCCTCGATCATGGAGTCGTTCGGCAAGAAGGCCGGCGGCGGATTCGCCGCTGTGCTGCGGACTGACGCCACACCGGTCGAGAAACTAGATGCGCTGAGTTGGGTCAACATCAACGCGTTGGACCAATTTCCCGACGAGTGGAAGATTCAACTTGCCTGGATGCGCCAATCGCCGCCAGACACCCCCAACCCGGGTCTGGCGTTCACCATGCGACTCCGGCAGTTACGGGCGCTGCTGTCGGAAGGAATCCAGTCCGGTGACATCCGGATCGAGGATCCGCCGTCGCTCGCGATGCTGTCGCGGTGCGTGATGGACATTCTGTGGATGCCGGAGAACATCGTGCGGGCCCAGGGCAAGCATGCGGCGCTGACCAATGCCCGCGACACCGTGGTGCGCGGCGTCGCCGAACGCGGCAGACGCAAGTAACACCATCCACCGAAACGACCGCCACACATACCAAATATCTGTTCCCGTACAGTACTCGTGAGCCTTACAGTTAGCGTTCCCAGAGAGGATTGAAATGACTGGTATCGAGCAGTTCCGCTACGACGGCAAGCGGGCGCTGATCGTCGGAGGTGCCACCGGGATGGGCGCCGCGGCAGCCAAGAT
>NZ_JBATXN010000598.1:0-1652 GCF_049673265.1 Mycobacterium sp.
CAACCCCGTCCGCGAGGCGATCCACGCGGTGTTCCTGTACCACGCGATCAAGGCCGGCCTGGACATGGGCATCGTCAACGCCGGTGCGCTGGTGCCCTACGACTCGATCGACCCCGAGCTGCGGGACCGGATCGAGGACGTCGTCCTGAACCGTCGCGAGGACGCGGCCGAGCGGCTGCTGGAGATCGCGGAACGGTTCAACCAGTCGGGCGAGGCCCAGGGAGATGTGGACCCGGTGGCGGCCGAATGGCGGAGCCTTCCGGTGCGCGAGCGGATCACGCACGCCCTGGTCAAGGGCATCGACGCCCACGTCGATGCCGACACGGAGGAATTGCGAGCCGAGATCGCCGACGCAGGTGGTCGCCCGATCGAGGTGATCGAGGGTCCGCTGATGGACGGCATGAACGTCGTCGGTGACCTCTTCGGCTCGGGCAAGATGTTTTTGCCCCAGGTGGTGAAGTCGGCCCGGGTGATGAAGAAGGCCGTTGCGTACCTTCTGCCGTTCATCGAGGAGGAGAAGGTTACCTCCGGCGCCGCGGCCGGTAAGGACACCAACGGCACGATCGTGATGGCGACGGTGAAGGGCGACGTCCATGACATCGGCAAGAACATCGTCGGGGTCGTCCTGCAGTGCAACAACTACGAAGTGATCGACCTCGGTGTGATGGTGCCCGCCCAGAAGATTCTGGACGCGGCGAAGGAGCACGACGCCGACATCATCGGACTGTCGGGTCTGATCACCCCGTCCCTGGACGAGATGGTCAACTTCGCCGTCGAGATGGAACGTGAAGGGCTGGAGATCCCGCTGCTGATCGGTGGCGCGACCACCTCGCGCGCCCACACAGCCGTGAAGGTGTCGCCGCGTCGGAGCGGTCCGGTGGTCTGGGTCAAGGACGCCTCCCGCTCGGTGCCGGTCGCCGCCGCGCTGCTCGACGACAAACAGCGCCCGGCTCTGCTGGAGGCGACCGAAAAGGAC
Source organism: Mycobacterium sp. (assembly GCF_049673265.1). Lineage (GTDB taxonomy): Bacteria > Actinomycetota > Actinomycetes > Mycobacteriales > Mycobacteriaceae > Mycobacterium. Next base: position 977 of record NZ_JBATXN010000598.1, read on the forward strand.
TACGCGGCCCTTCGCGAACGGCACGCCCAGAAGAACGAGCGGCCGATGCTGACACTGGAGAAGGCCCGCGCGAACCGGACACCGATCGAGTGGGACGGCTACACGCCGCCGGTGCCCGCCCAGGGACTCGGCGTGCGAGAGTTTCTCGACTACGACCTCGCCGAGTTGCGCGAGTACATCGACTGGCAGCCGTTCTTCAACGCCTGGGAGATGAAGGGCAAGTTCCCCGACATCCTCAACAACCCGGCCTCGGGCGAGGCTGCCCGCAAACTGTACGACGAGGCCCAGCAGATGCTCGACACCCTGATCAAGGAGAAGTGGCTGACGGCCAACGGGGTGATCGGGTTCTTCCCGGCGAACGCGGTCGGCGACGACATCGAGGTCTACACCGACGAGACCCGGACCGAGGTTCTGACCACGTTGCACAACCTGCGCCAGCAGGGCGAGCACCGGGACGGCATCCCGAACCGGTCGCTGGGCGACTACATCGCGCCCAAAGACACCGGTCTGCCCGACTACGTCGGCGCCTTCGCCGTCACGTCGGGACTCGGCAGCCAAGAAAAGATCGCGGAGTTCAAGGAGGCCCTCGACGACTACAGCGCGATCCTGCTGGAGTCGATCGCCGACCGGCTGGCAGAGGCGTTCGCCGAACGGATGCATCAACGGGTCCGCAAGG
>NZ_JBATXN010000599.1:0-4250 GCF_049673265.1 Mycobacterium sp.
GCGCCCTGGGGCGCGGCGGCGATCACCGACGCCACGATGGTGCCGTGCGCGTCGCAGTCCATCAATCCGTCGCCGCCCATGATGTAGTCGCCGCCGGGAACCACGGGTAGTCGGGGGCTCGGGTTGATGCCAGTGTCGATGACCGCGACGGGCACCCCGTTACCGGTCGAGTACTGCCAGGCCTTGGCGATATTGAGCATCGCGAAGCCCGGCGCTATGACGGCCACATTGGGATCGGCGACGGTGATGGTCCGGGCGCAGATATTGCTCTGCCGCATCGGCTGTTCCGGGCCCGGCTTGCCGTCTGCGGGCACCCGGCCGGGGTCGACCGTCGGCGGTGGAATTGCCTGGGCCGCAGGAAGACCGGTCGACAGGCCGACCAGCAGGCCGACGAGGGTTAGCGAGCAGATCCGCCGGGGCGAGAACGCACCGTTCATCGCATCCGCACCCAGTTGAACAATCCGCCGATCCACGCGGCCAGCGGAAGAGCCGCGATAATCGCGAAGATTTCCAGCCATTCGGCGATCATCCGCACCAACGGGGTGAACCTGGTGATGGGCACCAACAGCGCCGCCGCCAGCCCGGCGGCACCGAATCCGCCCAAAACCACTGCACCCCATAGCACCGGCTCAGCTGATGCCGCCGGCTCGTGCAGGACGTATTTGATGACGCCGACACACGTCGCGCTCGTGGCCCCGCACACCAGCGCGATAGCTTGCCGTTTGTCGGCGAATGCCCGTCCGCGGCTGATGAAGATCAGCACGAACAGCGCTGCCAGTACCGCGGCGGCGCCGCTGCGGTTGCGTCCCGGCATCAGCGTTACCCACACTGCGGCGGGCAGCGCCAGGCTCGCCGCCACACAGATCCCGGTCAGTACGTTGTTCGCGGTAACGGCCGCCGCCGCGATCTGCATCCCACGCGGCGTGGTATCCGGGCTCAGCTCCTCCTCGGCCGCCTCGTCCACCGGCGAGACCGCGTCGACCGGCAATCCGGCGCTGCGGCGAAATAGGTCGCGGCCCGTCACCGACCCGAAGTACGGCGGCCGGATCCGCGCGGACCACAGCGCGATCGTCGGTGCCAGAGTCAGCAAGAACAGCAGAACGACGAGGGTGCACATGCCCAGCCATTGGGCGGGAACCGGTCGCCACATCCGGGCTGCGACGACAAGTCCGCCCAGCGCGCACAGTGTGACGATCGTTGCCGCCACGTTGACGTGCCGTCGCGTCATCACCGCTATCCCGCACGTGAGCATGCCGGCGGCGAGCGCGGCGATAAACAGATGCGCCGCGCCCAGTTTGCCCGGCGCCCCGGCACCCAGACTCACCGCCAGCAACGGCACAGAAAGCCAGGCAAAGCCGCCGAGGATGTCGGCGCGACGCGGCCACCAGCGCGCCACCACGCCGGCACCACCGATGGCGAGCAGACCCAGGACGCCTGTCACGATGCTGGGCATCAGCGAATCGCTGGCGAGGCGATCGCGCACCGCCAGCCCCAACACCGACGCCGAGATCATCGCCAGGATGGCCACCGCGGTGTGCGCTGCGGTGTCGGGTGTGACCGGCTCGAAAAGCTGCTTGCCGATCCGGGCCAGACCGGTGGACAGCGATTCGTACTGCGGCTCGAACGAGTCGCCGTCGGCCGCGGGAACCAACACCAGCGTGGCGCCGTCTTCGACGCCCAACTCATCGAGAGTTTTAGTGACGTCCAGCCGTACTCCGTTAGCCTTCTGCAGCTCGTAACCGATGCCGGATTCCAGCCCGGTCAAACCCCGCCGCTTGAGCTCGTCGTTGAGTAGCTCGACGATGTTGTCGACGAACACCTCCACCGGCACGGATGCCGGGTACACCTGAGAGACAAGGTGTTCGCCACATACCACCGCAACTGCGCACCGCGCGGGAAATGCGACCTTCGCCATTACCGTGGCCTGTCGGCGTCCGGAACATATTTGTCCGCTAACGCCGCGGTGATCTCAAATAGCCGGAGCCGTGTTTTCTTCTGCAATTCATGTTGAGTATCGATGATCCCGCCTTTGGCCAAATGCGGGTCGAAAGGCATGAATTCAACTGTCGCGCCCGATTGGCCGAAGCGTTCAGTCAGATAAGCTCGCGCGTCGGGATCGAATTTGTTGCGGCTGTCGTTCAGAATGACCATGCTGCGCGACACCAATTCGTGGTAGCCCATCGCCCGCAGCAAATCGATAGCCCGCGTGACCGGCAGCGAAGTGTCCGCGGTCAGACCCGATACGAATACCAGTGTGTCGCAGGCGTCGAACACGGCCTTCATCACCGGGTGTTCAAGATCGTCGGACGTGTCCACCACGATGACGTTGTGTGTGCGACGGAGCCGCGACAGCACACCGGTGAACATCGACGGCACCAGCGGGCGGGTTTGGTCAGAGGCTCGGTTGCCGGCCAGTACATCCAGCCCTAAGTTGTTCTGGCCCAAGTGTTCCCGGATATCCGCATAGCCCTGGACATCGGTGTCGTTCAGCACGGCGGCGTAGTCGCCCGGCGGAGCCTCATCGATGCGCCCGGCCAGGGTTCCGAAGCCGGGCGCGGCGTCGATGGCGACAACGTTCTCCGGCCGGCACTCGCGGAACACGGCGCCGATGCACGCCGTCATCGTGGTCTTGCCAACGCCGCCCTTGCCGGAAACCACCCCGACGACGTACTGCTTACGGATGTGGCGGCGTATGCGGCCCTGCAATTCGCGGTAATGCCGTTCAGCCGGCGATTCACCGAAATTTATGGTCCGAAATGACGCGGCATAAAGGAACTTTCGCCAACCCGATCCGGGCGGAATTTTGCGCGGAGCAACCATATCGGAGATGCGCAATGTTCCCGAAACCGAGTCCGGGTGTTGCGGACGCGAAGCGGCAGGCTGTCTCGGCGTTTGCCTACCTTGCTCCGTCGAATTCGCTGGCGCGTTCCACGGATTTGTCACGATGCCGATGCTAACATGTGCGCCTTACCCCTCACTTACACAACCTTTCGATACGAATGCCATTCGTCATTTGCAGGCAGGCGCCGCATCATCCGGTTGACCGCGGAGGTGAGGTTGCTCGCTGAACCCGGTCCGAGGATCATCCACTTCTTGCCGGCCGACAGTTCGTGCTCGGCGACGATCCGGCCCTCGGGGGTGTCGATGATCGTCACCACGCTCTGTTCAACGTGCATCCGCGACGGGCCGGCGAGGGCCACCCCGGATTGCACCGCAACGATTCCCGCCTGGGCCGACCGTGCGGGATCGGCGGCCATCTTGAGGATCTGCAACTGATCGGTGTCTAGCCGCTGACTGGCAAGGAACGCGTGCAGCCGGTCGCGACTGGTTGCCTTCTCCTGCAACGCATCTGCGTCGAGCGTGACCGGTCGTAACGGTGCCGGCGTGTTCGTGCCACACAGTCGCTCGATCTGAGTACGGATCACCTCATTCGCCGCGCCCTCAGCGCTGGACGTCCCAGCGCCACCCATTCGGATCACGTCTTGCGATCGCTCCATGACTACCCACCACTCGGCAAATCGCGCGAGCAACGCCCTGGTGGGGGTTTCTTGAGTGTCGGGCGTACGGACGTTGATCAGCAGCGCGACATCGCGGCGCGTGAGCACGGTCAGCCATTCAACAACCGAGCGGTTGACGTTGTCCGACTCGTCGAGAACGCCCGCGGCCCGCAATTCGGCAGCGACCGGATGCGCCAATGCGGAATGCCGCGTTTCGACACTGGGCAAAATCGATCGCAATCCCAGCTCTGGGGCTACTACCTCAATTCCGGTGAGTACCTGCAGAACCCACAGGCCATCGACGGTGGTGGTTAACACGAAAAATCCCCTTAAATGCCGCTGGGGCGCACCCGTTGGCGTGCGCCCCAGTTCGGCTAACAGATCACGCCTAGGTGGCGAGCGAGGAATCCAATGCCATGATGTCGCCGGTGATCGAACTCAACACTTGGCCGTGGATGCCCACAGTTTCGGCCAAGTGCGCCAGCGGCCGCTCGATCTGGAGCATCGACTCTTGGTAGGCCGTGTGGAATTGGCCGCTCATGACGCTGGCCAACAGGCTGTTGATGTTCACCAGATCCGACTGGCACTGGGCCAACGCCGCCGACGCCGCTTGGAGATGGCCGTGCGCATCCTCCACCGACCCGGGGATGTATGTGATGGTGTTTGGATCCATAATTTCGCTCCCTAAACTTTTCGTTATGACTATTGGTTGTAAAGCTGACGCTGGCTGATCAGGCCGGGTTGATCATCGAC
>NZ_JBATXN010000600.1:0-5984 GCF_049673265.1 Mycobacterium sp.
TGAGTTCGAGCAGATGGAGATGGAGTTCTTCGTCGAGCCCGCCACCATCGATGCCGTGGTCGATTATCGGGGATTGCGCCTGCGGGCCTGCTAGCAGCTCGAGAAACTGCTGAAAATTTTGGCCAACTGGGTCCGCTATTACTCGTATGACGAATATCATGAGAGCTTCGGCGCGGCAGCACACTAGGGCGTGGTGGGCTGCCGCGCCTCTCGCTATCTGGCGCAATCGCAACTCAGAACCGGCCCCCGCCGCCCATGAACCCGCCGTCGGACGAGCCCGATGAGCCACCGAACGACGTTGGGCCCCAGCCACCACCCCAACCGCCGCCGAAACCGCCGCCGAGCATGTCGCCGATGATGAGCCCGCCCATCATCGCGCCCATATGATCGCCGCTGCCGTAGCGCCCGGTGTAGGCGACCTGGGCGGATCGGACATCCTCGTTGGCCAGGGACTGAGCCTCAGCGGCCAGCGCCGTCGCGGTGTTGGCAAGGGTGATCGCTTCGCTGATCTCGGTCTCGCGCTTATCTTGGGCGGCTTGCAGTTGCCGGCTTGCCTCGGCGAGACGGGTCCGCGCCTCGGGTCCGATGCTGCCGCGCCGGGTGTCGATGAAATCGGAGACGGCGTGGATTCGCGACTGCGCTGTGAATAGGGCCTGCTCGAAAGCACGGTTGAGTCGCTCGGCGGCCGCTTGCTCTTCGGCGACCGTGGCGAGGAGCCGGTCCAAGTCGGCGTCAGTCTTGGTCAGCTGGGTGAACGCGCTCAGCGGATCAGCCGCGCCGCTGGCGCGGGCGGCGTCGAGGGCATTCTTCGCCGCAGCCCGGATGCTGGCCAATTCGCGAGTGTGCGCCGCTTTGGTTTGTTGGGCGCTCTGCAGCTGCGTGTCGGCGTGCTCTATACCCGACTGGATATCGGCGATCAGCGATGGCAGCGTGGCGACCGCGTGACGAATATCGTTGGCCGCGTTGTCCACTGCATCGAGCAACGCTCGGGCTTGTCCCAGCGTCGACTCAGCCGCTTGCACAGCGTCGACCAGACCGCTTTGCTCGCCGCTGACCGGCTTCGCCGCCAGATCACGGGCGCGGCTGAGGTTTTGGTCGGCGAACGCCAGGCGGTCCTTGGCGGTCGCGACGTTGGCGGCCACCGAAGTCAGCGCCGCAGGGTCGAACTCGTTGTGCAGCTCTGTCATTCGCTGTTCAGCCGGAGCGATGCGCGCGGTCAGCTCGACCATCTGCTGAGTCAGGCCATCGAGCCGGGATGGTGCGTTGACCACCAGGTCGCGCATTTTTTCGAAGGCCTCACGCTGCGACTCCAGCTCGCGATCGGCCCGCGCCGCCGAGACGATCACCTGGGTCAACAGTTCACGTCGCTGCGCGGGTGTCTCGGGCATTGCGTCGTCAAGCCGTTGGCGAACGGTAAACGCTTGTGCTAGAGCGGCTTTAGCGTTGTTCACCGCTGCGCTGAACGGTGCGGTTCGGTTTTCGCCGAACTCCTCGATCGTCAACGCCAACTCGTTGGCGCTGGTGCGAACCGCGTTGTCGACGTCGACGACTTTCCACCGCGACAGGTCGTCGAGCGCACCCAGCGACAGCGCCGCCAGTGCTTCGGGGTCGGTGGCGTCGACACGACGCGCAGCGGCAAGTTCGGCCGCACGGCGCCGTCGGCGCCGGTACCGCATGACCACGTACAGAATCAGCGCCGCGGCCACGATCACACCGAGCCCAATCAGTAACGGGGCCGCCGACGACTCCTGCTTTCGGTCGAGCCCGTTGGCCGCTGCGACCGCAGCACCGCTCCAGTCGCCGCGGCGTAGCGCGGGTTCGATCTGGTTGCGCCGCAAATCATCGACCTGACGGGAACTGATGCTCTGCACCCGGTTGGGTACCAGAAACGCGTAGGAACGGTCGACGGTCGCGACGGTCAGCAGCGCGTCGAAGTCGCCCAAATCGCTGGCGGCACGCGTGCTCTGCGCCCAGCTCACCGCCGATTGCCCAGAGAAAGTGTCGACGAAAACCACCCACAGTTGAATACGGCGGTCGGAGTAGAGCTTGCCGGTCGCTGATTGGACAGCGGCGCGGCCCGATCCGTTCAGCGCCCCGACGTCGTCGGTGATGTAAGTGGCGAGCCGGAAGGGCGGTTGCGCCGCGGCGGACGGCGCCACCATTAAGGCGGTGATCAGCATCGCCAGGACGATGGCGAGCGGGCGGACAATGCGCATGCTCGACAATCTAGCCCCGCGACGATGCGGGCCCCAGGGCCCGAGGAGGAGCAGGGCAATGGGTCTGAGCCGCGCGGCGGCATGGCCGGACGGTGCTGGCAGACTGTGCGCTGATGAGTCAGCAAGACCCCTATGACGATTTCGACCGCGAGCGGGTGGTTCCCGAAGCGCCGAAGACCGCGGGCTTGCCGGGCACTGAGGGCCAGCACCGCACCGACTTCGCCCGTGACCGCGCCCGGGTGCTGCACAGCGCCGCGCTGCGCCGCCTTGCTGACAAGACACAGGTCGTCGGGCCGCGGGACAGCGACACTCCACGTACGCGACTAACTCATTCGCTGGAGGTCGCCCAGATCGGGCGAGGCATGGCGATCGGGCTGGGCTGCGATCCCGACCTTGTCGACATGGCCGGTCTGGCCCACGACATCGGACACCCGCCGTACGGGCACAACGGCGAGCAGGCGCTCGATGAGGTCGCGGCGGCGCACGGCGGGTTCGAGGGTAATGCGCAGAACTTCCGGATCCTGACCAGTCTGGAGCCCAAAGTTCTTGATCAGCAAGGACATAGCGTTGGACTGAACCTGACCCGGGCAGGTCTGGATGCCGTCACCAAATATCCCTGGACGCGTGGTCAGGATCGACGCAAGTTCGGCTTTTACGATTTCGACCGCGACGCCGCGGCTTGGGTACGCGAACAGGCGCCCGCAGATCGGGCCTGTCTGGAAGCCCAAGTGATGGATTGGGCCGACGATGTCGCCTATTCGGTGCATGACGTCGAAGACGGCGTTGTAGCCGGGCGGATCGACTTACGGGTACTCGCCGACGAGGACGAAGCGGCCGCGCTGGCCAAGGTGGGGGAGCGCGACTTCGCCCGGGTTCGGGCGGACGACCTGGCCGCCGCCGCGCATCGGCTGTCCGGGCTGCCGGTGGTCGCCGCGGTCGGCAAGTACGACGGCACGCTGGCGGCCTCGGTTGCGCTCAAGCAGTTGACCAGCGAGCTGGTGGGCCGGTTCGCGTCGGCGGCGATCGCGGCTACCCGGGCCGCCGCGGGTTCCGGGCAGCTGGTCCGCTACCGAACCGACTTGCTGGTCCCGGATGTGGTGCGCGCCGAAGTTGCGGTGCTCAAGACCCTGGCGCTGCAATTCATCATGTCCGATCCGCGTCATCAGGACCGTCAGCGCAGCCAACGTGAGCTCATCCACCAGGTGGCGGATTGGCTGCTGGCCGGCGCGCCCGGCACCCTCGACCCGGTGTTTGTGCCAGCCTTCAATACCGCGGCCGACGACGGTGAGAGGCTGCGCGTCATCGTCGACCAGATCGCTTCTTTCACCGAGGGACGTCTGGAACGCATCGAGACCACGCAACGCTGAGCCGCATTAGGCTCGGAGCTTATGGTCAAGCACACCAATGTTGTTGTCGCCACGTTGTCGGCTGCCGTCGCACTCAGCGGCTGCGGCTCCAATCAACAGTCCAGCACCACGTCGGCCACCGGGACGCCCACAGCGTCCTCGACGAGCGCTGCCCCTTCTGCCCAAACACTGAGCGCCGAACTGCACACCGCTGATGGTCGTTCGGTGGCCACGGCCACCTTCGAATTTGCCAACGGCTACGCCACTGTCACGGTGAAGACGACCACGAACGGCATCCTGGCGCCGGGGTTCCATGGCTTGCACATCCACGCGATCGGCAAGTGCGAGCCCAACTCGGTTGACCCGATGGGCGGTCCGCCCGGCGATTTCATGTCGGCCGGCATGCACTACCAGGCGCCGGGGCACACCGGGGAACCGCCCAGCGGTGACCTGTCGACGCTGGAGGTCCGCAAGGACGGCGCCGGATACCTGGTGACCACCACCGACGCGTTCACCAGGGACGACTTGCTGGCGGGCAGCAAGACAGCACTGATGATGCACGGCGCGGAAAACACTCCCGACGCCGAGAAGCGCTTCGCCTGCGGCGTGATCGGTACCGGTTAAGCACAGACAGTCAATCTTCGCGGCCTCGCGTTCTGGCGATCGCTCTACACTGAGCCGATGGCCGGGCGGATCTCTGATCGCGATATCGCGGCCATCCGCGAACGAGTCCGTATTGACGAGGTCGTCGGCGACTACGTCCAGCTGCGTCGTGCCGGCGCGGACTCGATGAAGGGCCTGTGCCCCTTTCACGACGAGAAGTCGCCGTCGTTCCACGTCCGGCCCAACCACGGTCACTTCCATTGCTTCGGCTGCGGCGAGGGCGGCGACGTGTACGCGTTCGTCCAGAAGATCGAACACGTCAGCTTTGTCGAGGCCGTCGAAGTACTGGCCGACCGGATCGGCTACACGATCACCTACACCGGAGCGTCCACCAGTGTGCAGCGTGACCGCGGCAGTCGCAGCCGGCTACTCGCCGCCAATGCTGAGGCGATGGCGTTCTACGCGGCGGCGCTGGAATCCGCGGAGGCCCAGCCGGCGCGCCAATACCTGACCGAGCGGAATTTCGACGCTGATGTCGCCCGGCATTTCGGCTGCGGGTTCGCGCCGTCGGGCTGGGATTCATTGACAAAACATCTGGTGCGCAAAGGCTTTGAGTTCAAGGAGCTTGAGGCCGCCGGTTTATCGCGGGAAGGCCGCCGCGGCCCGATGGACCGTTTTCACCGCAGGTTGTTGTGGCCGATCCGCAGCTCTGCCGGCGAGGTGATCGGCTTCGGGGCGCGCCGGATCTTCGACGACGACCCGATGGAAGCCAAATACGTGAACACACCGGAGACGTTGCTGTACAAGAAGTCTGCCGTGTTATTCGGTATCGACTTGGCCAAGCGCGATATCGCCAAGGGGCATCAGGCCGTCGTCGTCGAGGGCTACACCGACGTGATGGCGATGCACTTGGCCGGGGTGACGACGGCGGTCGCGTCTTGCGGCACCGCTTTCGGCGACGAACACCTGGCGATGCTGCGTCGATTGATGATGGACGACAACTTCTTTCGCGGTGAACTGATCTATGTGTTCGACGGCGACGAAGCGGGCCGGGCGGCGGCGCTCAAGGCGTTCGGCGGCGAGCAGCATCTGGCGGGCCAGTCCTTCGTCGCGGTCGCCGCCGACGGTATGGACCCCTGCGATCTGCGGCTGGCGTCCGGCGACGGCGCGCTGCGGGATCTGGTGGCCCGGCGAACTCCGTTGTTCGAGTTCACGATTCGCGCCGCACTGTCCGAGGTGGATTTGGACAGCGCTGAGGGCAGGGTGGCCGCGCTGCGTCGTTGCGTACCGATGGTCGCTCAGATCAAAGACCCCACGCTGCGCGACGAGTACGCGCGGCAACTGGCGGGCTGGGTCGGCTGGTCGGATGTGGCGCAGGTCGTCGGCCGGGTGCGCGAAGAGGCGAAGCACCCAACCAGCCGCGCCAAGCCTCGTCGCGCGGTGGCAGCCCAGTCCGACGCCGTTGGGTCCGACTTCGCTGCCCTTCGTCCCGACCCGCGCGACCCCACGCTGTGGCCGCAGCGTGAGGCGCTCAAGTCAGCGTTGCAATACCCGGCGTTGGCGGGTCCGGTGTTCGATTCGCTGACCGTGGAAAGCTTTACGCATCCCGGCTATGCAGCGGTGTGCACGGCGGTCGAAGCGGCCGGCGGCACTGCCGCCGGAATGGGCGGGGCAGAGTGGCTCGATGCGGTGCGCCCGAAGGCCCCGTCGCCGGCGGCCGCCGGGTTGATCAGCGAGCTTGGCGTCGAGGGCATCCGGGTCGACGATGACGAGAAGCTGCCCCGCTACATCGCCGGAGTGCTGGCGCGTCTGCAGGAGG
>NZ_JBATXN010000601.1:0-13395 GCF_049673265.1 Mycobacterium sp.
GCCTAAGTATCCGGCGCCAGTGCCCGAGGGATCCATCGAGGAGAACCTCACCGCCGAGGACCTCGAACTGGACACGTTGATCCCCGACTCGGCCAACCAGCCCTATGACATGCACGAGGTGATCACCCGCATCCTCGACGACGACGAGTTCCTCGAGGTGCAGTCCGGTTACGCCCAGAACATCGTGATCGGCTTTGGTCGCATCGACGGCCACCCCGTCGGGATCGTGGCCAACCAGCCCACCCATTTCGCCGGCTGCCTGGACATCGACGCCTCGGAGAAGGCGGCTCGATTCGTGCGCACCTGCGACTGCTTCAACATTCCGATCGTCATGCTGGTGGACGTGCCGGGCTTCCTGCCGGGCACCGACCAGGAATACAACGGCATCATCCGGCGCGGCGCCAAGCTGCTGTACGCCTACGGCGAGGCCACCGTTCCCAAGATCACCGTCATCACCCGCAAGGCCTACGGCGGTGCCTACTGCGTCATGGGTTCCAAGGACATGGGCTGCGACGTCAACGTCGCCTGGCCGACCGCGCAGATCGCGGTGATGGGCGCGTCCGGCGCGGTCGGTTTCGTCTACCGGCAGCAGCTCGCGAAAGCGGCCGAGGACGGCCAGGATGTTGATGCGCTGCGGCTGCAGCTACAGCAGGAGTACGAGGACACCTTGGTCAACCCGTACATCGCCGCTGAGCGGGGCTACGTCGATGCAGTCATCCCGCCGTCGCACACCCGCGGCTACATCGGGACCGCGCTGCGGCTGCTGGAGCGCAAGATCGCCCAGATGCCGCCGAAGAAGCACGGGAACATTCCACTGTGAGCGGAACGAGCGGAGCGAACGCAGTGAGCGACGGGAGTGACGCGAACAATCCGGCTCCTGTGAGCGACGAACACGAAACGGCCACAACGCCTGAAGCCCACGAGCCGCACATCCAGGTGCTCAGCGGCAACCCGACCGACGAGGAGCTGGCCGCGCTGATCGCGGTGCTGGGTAGCGCCGTTGGCGGCCGGAGCGAGGCGGCGCCGCCGGAGCACAGCGGGTGGGGGCTACCTGTCGACAAGCTGCGCTACCCGGCCTTCAGTTGGCAGAAGATCACGCTGCTGGAACGCATCCACATGCGCCGATGACGATGCAGTGGGGGCGCTCCCAGCTGCGCAGCAGCGAGGGGGACGCAGCGATGCTGTGGGGGCACCTCCCGCTTGCGGGGGCGAATGGCGCCATTCAACCCCGCCGATGACCCGACTCGTACTCGGGTCCGCCTCACCGGGCCGGCTCAAAGTGCTACGGCAGGCCGGCATCGAGCCGCTGGTCGTGGTCTCCGGCGTCGACGAGGATGCGGTCATCGCCGCGTTGGGACCCGACAACGCCCCGGGTGATGTCGTCCGCATCCTGGCCCAGGCCAAGGCCGACCAGGTTGCCACCAAACTGGATGATGCGATCGCAGCGGATTACGTTGTCGTTGGCTGTGATTCGATGCTTTACATCGACGGCCAGCTGGTCGGCAAGCCGACATCAGCCGACGCGGCGCGAAGCCAGTGGCAGTCGATGGGCGGCCGGGTCGGGCAGCTCTACACTGGCCACTGCGTGGTCAGGCTGATCGACGGCAACGTAACTCAGCGTGTGTCCGAATCATCTGCTACCACAGTGCATTTCGCGAGACCAACCGCAGCAGACCTGGAAGCCTACATCGACAGCGGCGAACCGTTGGCCGTCGCCGGCGGATTTACCCTGGACGGGCTGGGCGGCTGGTTTGTCGACCGCATTGAAGGCGACCCGTCCAACGTCATCGGGCTAAGCCTGCCGCTGACACGCGCGCTCCTGCAACGGGTCGGCCTTTCGGTCGCCGAGCTGTGGTAGCCCCGAAACCGGCCTTTTGCAGCCAAAGTACGAGAAGGGCGCGGCAAATCGCCAATTTCGGGCGGGCCGACCCCGATGAATGTCCCCGGGTAGGCTCGCAGTGTGCCATTAGCAGCAGATCCCAGCCCGACGCTGAGCGCCTACGCGCACCCGGAACGGCTGGTGACCCCCGACTGGCTGGCCGGCAACCTGGGTCAGCCGGGGCTGGCCATCGTTGAATCCGACGAGGATGTCCTGCTTTACGACGTCGGCCATATCCCCGGTGCGGTCAAGATCGACTGGCATACCGACCTCAACGACCCACGGGTGCGCGACTACATCAACGGCGAACAGTTCGCCGAATTGATGGACCGCAAAGGCATTTCCCGAGACGACACCGTGGTGATCTACGGGGACAAGAGCAATTGGTGGGCCGCGTACGCGCTGTGGGTCTTCACCCTTTTCGGCCACCCGGATGTGCGGCTGCTCAACGGCGGACGCGACCTGTGGCTGTCCGAGGGACGCGACACCACTTTGGATGTCCCGACCAGAACCTCGACCGGCTATCCCGTCGTGCCACGCAACGACGGCCCGATCCGTGCCTTCAAAGACGACGTGCTGGCGGTGTTGGGCGCTGAGCCGTTGATCGATGTGCGCTCGCCCGACGAGTACACCGGCAAGCGCACGCACATGCCCGACTACCCCGAGGAAGGGGCGCTGCGCGCCGGACATATCCCGACGGCACAGTCGATCCCGTGGGGCAAGGCGGCAGATGACAGTGGCCGGTTCCGCAGCCGCGATGAGCTGCAACAGCTCTACGGGTTCATCGAGCCGGACGACAAAACGATCGTCTACTGCCGCATCGGTGAGCGGTCCAGCCACACCTGGTTTGTGCTGACACATCTGCTCGGCATCCCCGGCGTGCGCAATTACGACGGCTCCTGGACCGAATGGGGCAATACCGTCCGGGTGCCGATTGTCGCCGGCGAAAGCCCGGGAGCGGTGCCGGTCTGATGAGCATGCCCGCGCCGTTGGCCGAAGTGCTGTCCGACTTCAGCGAAGTTGAGGGCCAGGACAAGCTCAAGCTGTTGCTGGAATTCGCCAACGACCTTCCGGCGTTGCCCGCCGATCTGGAAGAGGCGGCGATGGAGCCGGTCCCCGAATGCCAATCGCCGGTGTTCCTGCACGTCGACGCCAGCGACGTCAACCGGGTGCGGCTGCACTTCAGCGCTCCGCCCGAAGCGCCCACCACGCGTGGCTTCGCGTCGATACTGGCCGCCGGCCTCGACGAGCAGCCTGTCGCCGACATCCTGGCGGTGCCGGAGGATTTCTACATCGAGCTTGGCCTCGCCGCGTTGGTCAGCCCGCTGCGGCTGCGTGGCATGTCGGGCATGCTGGCGCGGATCAAGCGACGGCTGCGCGAGTCCGGCTGAAGTAGGCACCGGGTCGTATCGCTCACGGCGCGGCGCTTAAACTTCCCCCGACACGACTTGTAAGAATTTCTCTTAGACAACGTGAGAAGTCTTCAGCCCTACAGGAGGCGCAGTGCCTAGTCATGCCAGCTCGACGATCTCCAAGGTTCTTGTCGCCAATCGCGGTGAGATCGCGGTCCGGGTGATCCGCGCGGCCAAGGATGCCGGTTTGCCCAGTGTGGCGGTGTACGCCGAGCCCGACGCCGACGCTCCTCACGTGAAGCTGGCCGACGAGGCGTTTGCCCTGGGCGGTCAGACCTCGGCGGAGTCCTACCTGGACTTCGGCAAGCTCCTGGAGGCCGCCGAGAAGTCCGGCGCCAACGCGATCCACCCTGGCTATGGCTTCCTTTCGGAGAATGCCGACTTCGCCCAGGCCGTGATCGATGCGGGTCTGATCTGGATCGGGCCCAGCCCACAGTCGATCCGCGATCTCGGCGACAAGGTCACCGCACGCCACATCGCCGCCCGCGCGCAGGCCCCGCTGGTGCCGGGCACTCCCGAACCGGTGAAGGACGCCGACGAGGTGGTCGCGTTCGCCAAGGAATACGGCGTGCCGATCGCGATCAAGGCCGCCTTCGGCGGCGGTGGCCGCGGCATGAAGGTGGCCCGCACCATCGAGGAGATCCCGGAGCTGTTCGAGTCGGCGACCCGCGAGGCTGTCGCGGCGTTCGGCCGCGGCGAGTGCTTTGTCGAGCGCTACCTGGACAAGCCGCGCCACGTCGAGGCACAGGTGATCGCCGACCAGCACGGCAACGTCGTCGTCGCTGGAACCCGTGACTGCTCGCTGCAGCGCCGCTTTCAGAAGCTGGTCGAAGAGGCGCCCGCGCCGTTCCTGACCGACGCGCAGCGCAAGGAAATCCATGAGTCGGCCAAGCGGATCTGCAAAGAGGCCCACTACTACGGCGCCGGGACCGTCGAATACCTGGTCGGCCAGGATGGCCTGATCTCGTTCCTCGAGGTCAATACCCGCCTGCAGGTCGAGCACCCGGTCACCGAGGAGACCGCGGGCATCGACCTGGTGCTGCAGCAGTTCAAGATCGCCAACGGCGACAAGCTCGACATCACCGAGGACCCGACGCCGCGCGGGCACGCCATCGAGTTCCGGATCAACGGTGAGGACGCCGGTCGCGGCTTCCTGCCCGCGCCCGGCCCGGTCACCCGGTATGACATCCCCACCGGGCCCGGTGTGCGGCTGGACTCCGGTGTCGAAGCCGGTTCGGTGATCGGCGGTCAGTTCGACTCGATGCTCTCCAAGCTGATCGTGTACGGCGCAGACCGGCAGGAGGCATTACGACGAGCCCGCCGTGCTCTTGCTGAGTTCCACGTCGAAGGACTCGCCACCGTTATCCCGTTCCACCGCGCGGTGGTGTCGGACCCGGCGTTCATCGGCGACGACAACGGCTTCTCCGTGCACACCCGCTGGATCGAGACCGAGTGGAACAACAACATCGAACCGTTCACCGGCGGCGAGCCGCTCGACGAAGACGACGCCCGGCCGCGTCAGAAGGTTGTGGTTGAGGTCGGCGGTCGGCGGGTGGAGGTCTCACTTCCCGGTGATCTGGCTCTCTCCAACGGCGGCGACCCTGCTGTCACCGGTGTGATCAGGAAGAAGCCGAAGCCGCGCAAGCGTGGCGCGTTGGCGGGCGCGGGGGCCTCCGGCGACGCGGTGACCGCGCCGATGCAGGGCACCGTGGTGAAGGTCGCCGTCGAGGAGGGCCAAGAGGTCAGCGCCGGCGATCTGGTTGTGGTGCTGGAAGCGATGAAGATGGAAAATCCCGTCACCGCACACAAAGACGGCACCATTACCGGGCTGGCAGTCGAGGCGGGCGCCGCGATCACTCAGGGCACGGTCCTCGCCGAAATCAAGTAGCTCTGGCAACCGCATTGGATCCTGTCGAGATCAACGCCGGGCAGTGGTATCTGCGCGCACCGCGCGCCGACAGCCGCATCGACGATCGTCCTGCTCTCGCCGAGCTGGGGGAAGCTGACCCGGAGTACGTCGCCCGCCGTGCCGCATCGTGGTCAGCGAATACCCGCTACTCGTGGGCGGTGTGCGAGGTGACGACGGGTGAGTTGCTGGCCGAGGTGACGCTGGACCCGGACACCGGTGAGATCGCAAGCCGAGCCCGGCCTGGGTACGCCGGGGCTGCGGCCACAGCCGCAGAATCGGTACAACGATTTGCCGCTGGACTGGGTTTCGTAGAAGGGACCGGAAGGCCCCCTAAAGATATTTGTAGGCCCGGTGCGGCCGGAGTACTGTTCGAAGCAGGTTGAGTTCACAGCCGCCCGGACAACGTTAATTGACGTAGGGGGAGGCTCGTTCTCCCGGCCTCTCTTCGCGCGCGGCCTACCCGCTTGACGTGATCCTTCAGCAATTTTGCTTGACGACTGACGGAGTCACCCCGATGTTTCCTACCAGAACAAATTCTGCGTCCCCGGTTTGCGGGACCGATCACCCAATCCCGTCAGAGCCATGGGAAAACCACAGCGCGCGCTTCACCGCCGAGTGGGGCCCGTCGTTCGTGGTAATCACCGCGCACGGTGAGCTCGACGCATCCAACGCCAATCAGCTCGCCGACTATGTCGCGCTCTGCGCGGCCCATCGCAACGCGGTGATCTTGAACTTAAGCGGCCTGGAATTCTTTGGAACTGCAGGCTTTTCGGCCCTGCACACCATCAACGTCCGATGCGCTGGCGCCGATGTGCCCTGGGCCCTCGTGCCAAGCAGGGCCGTTACCCGATTGCTGCGGATCTGCGACCCGGACCATGCCCTGCCGCTGGCCGACTCGGCGCCGGACCTTCTGGACGACGACGAACAGCCGTTCCGGCTACTCCAGCTCGTCCCGCAGCTGCGCTAGCGACTTAGCGAGCAACCGCGAGACGTGCATCTGCGAAATGCCGACTCGCTCGGCGATCTGTGTCTGCGTCATCGACTCAAAGAACCTGAGTACCAACACAGTTCGTTCCCGCTCCGGCAGCCCGTCGAGTAGCGGACGTAGCGCTTCGCGGTTCTCGATCCGCTCAAGGCCGGTGTCCACATCGCCGAGCGTGTCGGCGATGGCTCGGGCGTCGTCATCCCCACTGCTGGCACCACTATCAATGGAAAGCGTGTTGTAGGAGCTACCGGCCACCAAGCCCTCAATGACCTCCGTGCGATCCATATCGAGTTCCACGGCGAGCTCCGAGGCCGTCGGTGCGCGGCCCAGCCGCTGGGAGAGATCCGCGGTTGCCGTCCCAAGCCGCAAGTGCAGTTCTTTTAAGCGCCGCGGAACCTTGACCGACCAGCTGTTGTCCCGGAAATGCCGACGGACCTCCCCCATGATCGTGGGCACCGCAAAGGAGACGAAGTCGGAGCCGGCATTAACGTCGAAGCGGGCGACGGCGTTGACCAGCCCGACGCGCGCCACCTGAACCAAGTCGTCCCGCGGTTCGCCACGGCCCTCGAAGCGGCGGGCGATGTGATCGGCCAATGGCAGGCAGCGCTCCACGATCTTGTCCCGATGGCGCTGAAACTCCGGCGAGTCGCCGTCGAGGGTGGCCAACTCGCGGAACATGTCCGGAACGTCAGCGTATTCATTGGGACGAGATGCAGAACCGCCGACAGCTCGCGCTGTCACGTGTGAGAGTCCGCCCGCCGGGTCGTCAGGATGACACCGAAGACGCCGCGCCGGCCATCAGGTTCGTGACCGTCGTGGAACGTCTGGACGTCGTCGGTGAGCGACGTCAGCACGTGCCAGCTGAAGCTGCCCGGCGTCACCACGTCGTAGTTGTCACATGCCGCCGACGCCTCGACCACTAATTCGTCGTCGCGCGGATCGACTACGACTGCCAGCGTGGCGTCCGGGACCGCCGAGCGGATCAACCGGGTGCACACCTCGTCGACCGCCAAGCGTAAGTCGGCAACTGCATCGAAATCGAGATCCTCAAAGGTGCCGACCGCCCCGACCAACGTGCGCAGTACCGCCAGATTCTCCAGCCGCGCAGCAACTCGCAGTTCGATCGCGCGGTCGCCGCGTTGCTGGTTCGTATCTTCTTGCTTTTCGGCAGCGGTCATCGGGCCTCCCGGCAGTATTTGAGTGACACTACCCTTGGGCTCCAGCCGGTTAGCCACGATCGCCGCCGGGTATTAGGTAGCCCACAAGCCAACGCTCAGGTGACCGGGATACCGAGGCAGGAACGGGCATCATCAAGCTCATCATGGTGTACAGCTGATACCCACTAGCCTCGGCGAATAACCCCGCTTGATCAAGCCGAAGGTGAAGCCTCATGGACAATCACCACCGCTTTTCCGACGAGACCCCCGTCGCCGACGCCGTCGAGCAAGAGCAAGAAACCACGCCAGCACCCGCCGCCGCCGATCGGGAAATACCGCCGGTAGAGGCGGACGCGTCTGACTGGCAGGAACAGCACCAGGAGATCGCCGACGACGACCGCGACGAGTACCGCGACGAGTACCGCGATTAACGACTCGAATGCAGCTGCGGTCCTCGGCTTTGTCAGCTTGCAGGCCGTTGGCGCGGCACGTCGGGGTGTGCGTCATACCAGCGGTCTTCGACTCTGCGCACGCGCCGATGCTCGGCCGCCAGCCAGACCAGACCGAAGGTCATCGTCGCGACGGCGACCACCCCTGTGGTCATGCCCTGGCTCGGGTGTCCGGTCCCGAATGCCGCCAGACAACCCACGACGGCGATCACGCCCGCCACGACTAATAGATAGCCGGGCCAGCGCAACACATCGATCATCGACTCGCCTGCGTGTGACCGTGTGGTCCGCACATGGTCGACGGGGTCACGATAGGTATCACCCATGATTGCGTCCCCTCTCCCAGCCCTTTGGGCCGTGCCTACCACGTTAGAACGCGTAAAGACGGCGCGAAAGTACTTGCCATAGTTGCCTGAAGTCCGGTCAACCAGCCAGAACGGGTCCGGCGATGGTCGGCATACCCATCGTGAGCGTCACCAGCATCAGCATCAAAAGAAACCACCCGGCGCCCTGCCAGGCCCACCAGATTCCGCCGTCGCGCCAGATGCGATAGGTACGCAGAAACGCTCGACACCCCGCGCCGAACAGGATGAGCGGTGCGCCAACCGCCAGCATCGTCAATTGGGGCGCGCCACATGCGACCGTGTCGATCGCCATCGCGCCTTTGCAGGTGCTGGCCCACAGTGCGGCCACGATGAGGAAGGCCAGCCCTGCGATGGCGGCTAGAACCGCGAAGCGCACGGCGGCTTGCACCTCGTTGTCCTCATGCCCGAGGCGGTCACCACCTGGGCTTTGGTGCTGTGTCTGCATCCTGAACCTCTATCCTGCGTGCGGCTCATAGAGCGCCACCATTATCACCCGCCGCCACACGGGCCACACCCGTATTCCCCAGGATCAGGCAGCGGTAAACACGGCCCGCGTTGCCCGACGGGACGCCGAAAAAGCATCGCTCGACGCGGGTGGATTATTGACGGGCGCGTCGGCAAAACATGATTGCAGAGGCTTCCTGAGCGTTGACGGCCTGCGCGAAGGATCGACAAGTACCATCTGCTCTATGCGAACGCCCCGGCGCCGGTTATCTCCGGACGACCGCCGCGCCGAGTTGCTGGCGCTCGGCGCGGAAGTCTTCGGTAAACGACCCTACGACGAAGTACGAATCGACGAGATCGCCGAGCGCGCCGGCGTGTCCCGCGCGCTGATGTACCACTACTTCCCGGACAAGCGGGCGTTCTTCGCCGCCGTCGTCAAGGGCCAGGCCGACCAGCTGTTCGAGACCACCAACATCCCGCCGTCGCCAGGCCAGTCGCTGTTCGAGGAAACCCGGGACGGCGTCTACGCCTACATGCAGTACCACCAGGAGCACCCGCACGCCGCCTGGGCTGCATACGTCGGCCTCGGCCGCTCCGATCCGGTCTTACTCGGCATCGACGACGAGGCCAAGGATCGGCAGATGGAACACATCATGAGCCGCATCATCGAAGTCGACGGCTCGGGTCGTGAGCTGCCGCCCGACGTGGAGCGCGACCTGCGCATCGTCGTCCATGGCTGGCTGGCGCTGACCTTCGAGGTGTGCCGGCAGCGGATCATGCACCCCCAGACCGACGCAGGGCACCTGAGCGAAACATGCGCTCATGCGCTGCTCGACGCGATCATCCGGGTTAATGGGATTCCCGAGAACCTTGCCAAGGGGGTCGGGCCCGACCAGCGCGTGACAGTCAAGCTGCCGAACTTGTCGTAGCTCGTTGCCATGATGGCTAGGTGAGCACACTGCCCGCCGATCCACTCGCGCGGTTTCGTGTCGTCACCCGGGATTGGTTCGCCGGTACATTCGCTGCGCCGACCGCGGCTCAGGCCGAGGCCTGGGCGGCGATCGCCGATGGCCATAACACCCTGGTGATTGCGCCGACCGGTTCGGGTAAGACATTGGCGGCGTTTTTGTGGGCGATAGACAGACTCGCCGCGTCATCGGTCGAGCGAACGCCCGGCACCCGGGTTCTGTACGTATCACCGCTGAAGGCCTTGGCCGTCGACGTCGAGCGCAACCTGCGCACCCCACTGGCGGGAATGACCCGGGTCGCCGAACGGCGCAGTCTCCCGCCACCGGAGATCACCGTCGGGGTGCGATCGGGCGACACCCCGCCGGCGCAGCGCCGTCAGCTGATCGCCCGGCCGCCGGACATACTGATCACCACGCCGGAATCGCTGTTCTTGATGCTGACCTCGGCGGCGCGGGAGACCCTGGCCAGCGTGGAAACCGTGATCGTCGACGAGATCCACGCGATCGCCGGCACCAAGCGGGGCGCGCACCTGGCGCTGTCGTTGGAGCGGCTCGATGCCATGTTGACGGCACCCGCGCAGCGCATCGGCCTGTCGGCGACCGTGCGCCCGCCCGAGGAGGTGGCCCGGTATTTGTCCGGCGGTTCACCGACGACCATCGTGGCGCCCGCGGCGGCGAAGACCTTCGAGCTGACTGTGCAGGTGCCCGTCCCCGACATGGCCAACTTGGCGGACAACTCCATCTGGCCCGATGTGGAGGCACGGCTGGTTGACCTGGTCGAAGCGCACAACTCGACGATCGTATTCGCCAACTCGCGGCGGCTTGCCGAGCGACTAACCGCCCGGCTCAACGAGATCCACGCCGAACGCTCGGGTGTTGATTTGGAGGCCGCCGCCAATCCGAAGGTCGCAGGTGGCTCCCCGGCCCACCTGCTGGGCAGCGGGCAAACGTACGGCGCCCCACCAGTTTTGGCCCGTGCCCATCACGGCTCGGTCAGCAAGGAGCAGCGTGCGATTGTCGAAGAGGAGCTCAAATCTGGGCGGCTGAAGGCGGTCGTGGCGACGTCGAGCTTGGAACTGGGCATCGACATGGGCGCCGTCGACCTGGTCATCCAGGTGGAGGCGCCGCCCTCGGTGGCCAGTGGCCTGCAGCGCATCGGCCGCGCCGGACACCAGGTTGGCGAGATCTCCCAAGGGGTGCTGTTCCCCAAGCACCGCACTGATCTGATCGGCTGCGCGGTAACCGTGCAGCGGATGCTCACCGGTCAGATCGAAACGATGCGAGTGCCCACCAACCCCCTCGACATTCTCGCCCAACATACGGTGGCAGCTGCAGCGCTGGAACCGCTCGACGTCGACCGCTGGTTTGACACCGTGCGACGTAGTGCGCCGTTCGCGACACTGCCGCACAGCGCATTTGAGGCAACGCTGGATCTGCTGTCCGGAAAGTATCCGTCAACCGAGTTCGCCGAGCTGCGGCCGCGGCTGGTTTACGACCGCGATACCGGCACGGTCACGGCACGGCCGGGCGCGCAGCGGCTGGCGGTCACGTCGGGTGGTGCGATCCCGGACCGCGGCCTGTTCACCGTGTACTTGGCCACTGATTCTGAAAAGCCTTCTCGGGTAGGCGAACTCGACGAGGAGATGGTCTACGAGTCCCGGCCGGGCGACGTCGTCTCGTTGGGAGCCACCAGCTGGCGGATTACCGAGATCACCCACGACCGGGTGCTGGTCATCCCGGCGCCGGGTCAGCCGGCCCGGCTGCCGTTCTGGCGCGGCGACAACGCCGGGCGGCCGGCCGAGTTGGGCCGAGCGGTCGGCGAGTTCACCGGCGAGCTGGCCGGCCTGGCTCGCGATTCTTTCGAAACGCGTTGCGCTGAATTGGGTTTCAATGACTTCGCCACCGACAACCTGTGGCGGCTGCTTGACGACCAGCGCACCGCCACCACGGTGGTCCCCAGCGACGCCACCTTGCTGGTCGAGCGGTTCCGCGACGAACTGGGCGACTGGCGGGTAATCCTGCACTCCCCCTACGGCATGCGTGTACACGGCCCGCTCGCACTAGCGGTGAGCCGGCGACTGCGCGACCGCTACGGCATAGATGAAAAGCCGACCGCCTCCGACGACGGCATCGTGGTCAGGTTGCCGGACACGTTCTCCGAGTCCGGGCCCGCCGAAAAGCCACCGGGCGCAGAACTGTTCGTCTTCGATGCCGACGAGATCGACCCGATCGTCACCGCAGAAGTGGGCGGTTCGGCGCTGTTCGCCTCGCGTTTTCGAGAGTGTGCCGCCCGCGCGCTGCTGCTGCCGCGTCGCCATCCCGGCCGCCGATCGCCGCTGTGGCATCAACGCCAGCGCGCCGCGCAGCTGCTCGACGTGGCCCGCAAATATCCGGATTTCCCCATCGTCCTCGAGGCCATCCGCGAATGCCTGCAGGACGTCTACGACGTACCGACGCTGGCTGGGCTGATGGCCGACATCGCCACGCGCAAGGTGCGCGTGCTGGAGACCGAAACCGCGACGCCGTCACCGTTTGCGGCGTCGCTGCTGTTCGGCTATGTCGGAGCGTTCATGTACGAGGGCGACAGCCCACTGGCCGAGCGTCGCGCCGCGGCCCTGTCGCTGGACACGACGCTGCTGGCCGAACTGCTGGGCCGCGTCGAGCTGCGCGAGCTGCTCGACCCGGAAGTCGTCGCCGCCACTGGCCGGCAACTGCAGCATCTGTCCGCCGACCGGGTGGCCCGGGATGCCGAGGCAGTCGCCGATCTACTGCGCCTGCTCGGCCCGTTGACCACCGAAGAAGTCGCCGCCCGGGCCGGCGGAGCCGATGTCGGCGGCTGGCTGGAAGGACTGTGTGCCGCCAAACGCGCATTAACCGTTTCTTTCGCCGGCCAGAGCTGGTGGGTCACGATCGAGGACATCGGCCGACTGCGCGACGGCGTGGGGGTCGCCGTGCCGGTCGGTGTGCCAACCAGCTTCACCGAAGCGGTCAGCGACCCGTTGGGTGAGCTGCTGGGCCGATACGCCCGCACCCACGCGCCGTTCACCACCGCCGACGTCGCGGCCCGGTTCGGTCTCGGGCTGCGGGTAGCCGCCGACGTGCTGGGCCGGCTGGCCGCCGACGGGCGGCTGGTCCGCGGCGAATTCTCCGTAGAGGCGACCGGTGACCAGTGGTGTGACGCCGACGTATTGCGAATCCTTCGCCGCAGATCGCTAGCGGCGCTGCGGGCGCAGGTCGAGCCGGTCGGCACCAGCGCCTATGCGCGGTTCCTGCCGAGCTGGCAGCAGGTCGGCTCGAGCGCAAATGCCGGCGTCGATGGGCTTGCAGCCGTCCTCGACCAGCTGGCCGGCGTCCCTCTGCCCGCCTCGGCGGTCGAATCGCTGGTGCTGTCTCCTCGGGTACACGGCTACTCCCCCGCCATGCTCGATGAACTGCTGGCGTCCGGCGAGATTGTCTGGTCGGGTGGCGGATCCATCTCGGCCAGCGACGGCTGGATGGCGTTTCATCGAGCCGACACCGCGCCGCTGACCCTGACGACCCCCGACGCGATCGAGCTGTCCGCGGCCCACCGGGCGATCCTGGACATGCTGGCCGGCGGTGGCGCCTTCTTCTTCCGGCAACTCGCGCAGACCGGCCTCGGCGAGCATGAGCTCAAAGCGGCGCTGTGGGAGCTCATTTGGGCCGGCTCGGTCACCGGCGACACCTTCGCGCCGGTGCGCGCGATGCTCGGCGGCGGCCCGGGCAGCGGCAGACGCTCCACTCCCGCGCATCGGCCGGGGCGCGGAGCGCGTCCACCCCGGCTGAGCCGCTTTCACGTCGCGCACGCC
>NZ_JBATXN010000602.1:0-25768 GCF_049673265.1 Mycobacterium sp.
CGTACCTGAAGTCCGTTTGATCGGCCCGGGAGGGGAGCAGGTAGGCATCGTGCGTATCGAAGATGCCCTCCGCGTCGCCGTGGATGCCGATCTCGACCTCGTCGAAGTAGCTCCAGACGCCAAACCACCAGTTTGCAAGATCATGGACTACGGCAAGTTCAAATATGAG
Source organism: Mycobacterium sp. (assembly GCF_049673265.1). Classification (GTDB taxonomy): domain Bacteria; phylum Actinomycetota; class Actinomycetes; order Mycobacteriales; family Mycobacteriaceae; genus Mycobacterium. The sequence goes on from NZ_JBATXN010000602.1 coordinate 170, forward strand.
GCGGCGCAAAAGGCGCGCGAGTCTCGCAAAAACCAGCAGCAGACGGTCGTCAAGGAACAGAAGCTGCGACCCAAGATCGACCCTCACGACTACGAAACCAAAAAGGGCCACGTGATCCGATTTCTGGAGGCGGGATCGAAAGTCAAGGTGACCATCATGTTCCGCGGACGTGAGCAGTCGCGGCCCGAATTGGGCTACCGGCTACTACAACGCCTGGGCTCCGATGTCGCCGACTATGGATTCGTCGAGACGTCGGCCAAGCAGGACGGGCGCAACATGACGATGGTATTGGCACCCCACCGCGGCGCAAAGACTCGTGCGCGTGCGGCGGAACAAGCCGGCGGCCCCACACCCCAGCCCGCACCGTCCACCGATACCGAACCATCGCCGAACTGATACAGACAGACAGAGGACGGAAAGACAGATGCCTAAGACCAAGCCGCACAGTGGTGCGTCGAAGCGATTCCGCCGCACCGGCACCGGGAAGATCGTGCGTCAGAAGGCCAATCGCAGGCACCTGCTCGAGCACAAGTCGAGCACCCGAACGCGACGCCTAGAGGGGCGTACCGCCGTGTCCGCCAACGACACCAAGCGGGTCAACAAACTGCTCAACGGCTGACCAGCGCCCATAAACCAAGGCAGCGGCGTAACACCATTACGTCCAGACGACGATAGGAACACCCATGGCACGCGTAAAACGGGCGGTCAATGCCCAGAAGAAGCGGCGCACCATTCTGAAGGCTTCGAAGGGCTACCGGGGCCAGCGATCGCGCCTCTACCGCAAAGCCAAAGAGCAGCAACTGCATTCACTGAACTACGCGTACCGTGACCGCCGTGCGCGCAAAGGCGAGTTCCGCAAGCTGTGGATCTCCCGGATCAATGCGGCCGCCCGCGCCAATGACATCACCTACAACCGGCTGATCCAGGGCCTAAAGGCCGCCGGTGTCGAGGTCGACCGCAAGAACCTCGCCGAGATCGCAATCAGCGACCCGACGGCGTTCACCGCGCTGGTCGGTGTCGCCCGGGCCGCTCTGCCCGACGACGTCAACGCGCCTTCCGGAGAGGCTGCGTAACCCGGCCCGGCGGTTGACGGTTTAGCGCCCGGTGCTCACCGAACGATCGGCCCGGGTGGTCGCTGCGGTCAAACTTCACCGGCAGGTCGCCCGGCGCCGAGCGCGGCGCTTCCTGGTGGAAGGCGCGCACCTGGTCGAGGCCGCGGCCGGGCGCGGACTGATCCGCGAAGTTTTCGTCACCGAGACGGCTGCACAGCGCTACGCGGCTCTGCTCGACGGTCAGGACGCCGCCGTTAACCTCATCACCGAGCGCGCCGCAAAAGCCTTGTCGGACACGGTGACTCCGGCTGGTTTGGTGGCGGTATGCGAACAGCCCAGCGTCAGCCTGGACGATGTGCTGATCGATGCGCCGCGGCTCGTCGCAGTGGGAGTGGAGATCGGGGAACCAGGCAACGCGGGCACCTTGATTCGCATCGCCGACGCGATGGGCGCCGCAGCGGTGGTGTTCGGCGGGCCCACCGTCGACCCGTACAACGGAAAATGTCTGCGCGCGTCGGCGGGCAGCATCTTCGCCGTCCCAGTCGTCGTCGCGCCGGACGTCGGTGCGGCGGTCAGCGCGCTGCAGGCTAACGGCTTGCGGGTACTGGCCACGACGTTGGACGGTGAGTCATCCCTCGACGATGTCGAGCTTGCCGCGCCGACGGCATGGCTATTCGGCGCCGAGTCGCACGGCTTGTCACCTCAGCTGGCCCAACAAGCCGACATCCGGGTGGCCATTCCGATGTCCGGCGGTGCGCAAAGCCTCAATGTGGCTGCCGCGGCGGCGATTTGCCTCTACCAGAGCGCACGAGCCCAGCGGGCGGGCCGCTAGATCCGATTGCCGGGCTCGCCCCCTCGCCGCTCCGCGGCTGGGAGGTATCCCCACCTCATCGCGCTTTCGCGCTCTGCATCGTCGCCCGGCTGGGTTAGGCGGCCTTGCCGCGACCCCGCGCCGGCCGCAGCCCGGCCAGCGAAAAGGTGGTATGCACCAGCGATCCGGCACGCTCGATGATGCTCTTGGGCAGCGGGGTACGAGGCGGGAAGTAGTGCATCGGCAACCCGCGGCGGTCCCGCGGCGGCGCCATGAAACTCGGCGCCTCCACCAGCGGCGCATCGACGGCGGAGCGGCCTTCGGCCCGTCGATAGGCGGCCAGCGCACGTGGATGCAAGCGGATCTCGTCGGGCACTGCCAGAAACGCCAGCTCGACCATTTTGCCGAACAGTCGCAGCACCACTTCGTCGCCTGGAGTCCATCGCATTCCGGCCTTTTCGCGAACAGCAGGCTCGAACAGTCCGGCCGCGATCCAGCGTTGCCCCGCTACGAGTGGCTTGAATAGTTGGTCCCACAACGGCGTGGGCATCAGCACGAATTTCGGTTTGGGAATGCGTATTTGGAAGATGTCCAAGGTGGCTTGGTTGATCTCCAGCTCGTCGCGGCAGACCCGTTGCCAGTACTCCTGGAAGTCCTCCCACGACTTGGGCACCGGCCGCATGCTCATTCCGTACATCCGGTACCACTGCACATGCTCGTCGAACAGCTGACGCTTTTCGGCTTCGGACAACCCGCCGCAGAAGTACTCGGCCACCTTGATCACCAACATGAAAAACGTTGCGTGCGCCCAGTAGAACGTCTCCGGGTTCAGCGCGTGGTAGCGGCGACCGGTCGCATCGACGCCCTTGATGGTGTGGTGATACTGCTTGATCTGCTCGCCGGTCTGGGCGGCGCGATTGCCGTCGTAGACGACGCCCATGATCGGATACACCGACCGTGCGACGCGTTGCAGCGGTTCGCGGAGCAGGATCGAATGCTCCTCGACGCCGGCGCCCAATTCCGGATACATGTTCTGGATCGCGCCGATCCACACGCCCATCATCCCGGTGCGCAGGTCACCGAAGTACTTCCAGGTCAGCGAGTCCGGGCCCAGTGGAGCACCCGCCGGTTTGGCCTCACGCTGCTCGACCGACAACGGCGTGATCGGCGTCATGGTCATCACAGGCCTCCTGGTCGGAGATGAGCGGTGATTCCACGATAATGTTGACAACAGATGTTGTCTATCATTTCCACGGGCGCGGCGAACGCTGTTATCCACTCTCGACCCGTGCGTCGTAAGCGCGTGATCAGCCGGTTTGTTGCGGAACGTGGCGTACACCACGACCGCGGTCGTTGCCGGTCTGTCCCGACACGACTTACCCTGGGCGCTGTGAAACTCGGGCCCTACGAGGCGTCCGGCGAGCCCGAGCAAACGGCGACCACGCCGGATTCGCCTGGTTTACGACAACAGTCGCCGCGGTCACTACACGGGGCAGCGGAGTGGTTGCGTCGCAGGAACCAAAGTCCAGGCGTCATTGAGCTGATCCGTCGAGCTCGTCGCGCACTGCCCGGCGACCCGGAATTCGGCGATCCTCTGTCAACAGCGGGCGAGGGCGGGCCGCGGGCCGCTGCCCGCGCCGCCGGTCGGCTGCTGGGTGAGCGCGGCGGCGCGTCTCGAGAATTCGGTCTCGGCGCACTGCAGGTGTGGCAGGCGTTGACCGAAGGCGTCTCCAAACGCCCGGCAAACCCCGAGGTCACGTTGGTTTTCACCGATTTAGTGGGTTTCTCGACGTGGTCGTTGGAAGCCGGTGACGACGCGACGCTCAAACTTTTGCGACGGGTGGCGCGAGCAGTGGAACCGCCACTGCTGGATGCCGGCGGGCACATCGTCAAGAGGATGGGCGACGGCATCATGGCGGTGTTCGACGACCCACTGGTCGCGGTCGGCGCGGTACTCGCTGCCAAGCGGGCATTGAAGGCGGTCGACGTCGACGGCTACCACCCGCGGATGCGGGTTGGAATTCACACCGGGCGCCCGCAGCGGTTGGCCTCCGACTGGCTCGGCGTCGACGTCAACGTCGCCGCCCGGGTCATGGAGCGCGCGACGCGGGGCGGAGTAATGGTGTCGGGCGCCACACTGGACGCGATTTCGCAGACGGATTTGGAAGCATTGGGCGTCACCGCCAAGCGGGCGCACCGACCCGTCTTCGCAGGTAAAACGCCCGGACTGCCGGCTGATTTGGCCATTTACCGTCTCAAAGGCAATGCCGAAACTGTCAGGGATTTGTCAGGTTTGGACGGTGCAGACGATGACGATTCGCAGGCATAGTAGATAGCGATGATTTTCGGCTTTTTGTCGCGGATGGCGCGCGTCCGGATCACGCTCGGCTACGCGTTCGCTTTGATGTCCGTCAGTGTCGCACTCGTGGTGCTCGGCCCACGGGTGCGCGAGCACGTGATTGGGCAGGCCAGCACCAACCTGCACAACCTGGCACACGGGCACCTGGCGACCCTGTTCGGTAGCGCATTCATCACCGATTCCGGGCCCATGTGGTTTTGGCTACCCTGCTTGGTTTGCCTGCTCGCCCTGGCCGAGCTGACCTGGCGCAGCGGACGGTTGGCCTTGGTGTTTGTCACCGGGCATGTCGGCACGACGCTGCTGGTCGCCGCCGGACTCACCGCGGCGATCGAATTTGGCTGGTTGCCGCTGTCGATCTCCCGTGCCAGTGATGTCGGCGTGAGCTATGGCGCGGTGGCGGTGCTGGGCGCGCTGACCGCGGCCGTCCCGCGCGCGTGGCGGCCGGCCTGGATTGGTTGGTGGCTTCCTGTCGGCATCGCGTCCGCCGCGCTGGGCGACGACTTCACCGATGTAGGGCACTCCGTCGCCTTGGTACTGGGCATGCTGGTCTCCACCCGGTTGGCGGGCCCGGCCCAGTGGACCCGGCTGCGCTACGCATTGCTGGCGGTCGGTGCGAGCTTTGGATTCCTGATGTTGGCGCACGGACAGTGGACGACGCTGGTCGGAGGCGCCGTCGGCCTGCTGGGCGCTGCGGCGGCTGTGGGGCTCGCCCGCTTGCGCGCCGTGCGCGGTCAGCTGCCGGTGGCCGCGTCGGCGGCTCCCGAGCCAGCACTCAACGGCTGACGCGTGCTGTCGTGGTCCGGACGGCGAAACGGGCCGACGGCTTCCAATCGTCGCTGCCGCGACCACATATGATCGGCACTTGCGCGTCACGCCGTGCCGCGAATCCCCAGATGCACCGCAAGGAGAGTGTCGCCGCGTGGGTGAGCCCGTGTCTCGTCTACGAGCCGTTGACCTGTCGCTGGAGGCGTTGACCGCAGCGGTCGACGCAGCGCGGCAAGCGTTCGCAGCCGCCACCGACCTCGATGCACTGGCACGCGCCAAGACCGAGCACCTCGGTGATCGTTCACCGCTGGCACTGGCCCGCCAGGCGTTGGCTTCGGTGCCCAAGGCCGATCGTGCTGAGGCCGGTCGTCTTGTGAACAGCTCCCGCGGCGACGTTCAACAAAGTTACGACGAGCGACTGGCGGCCTTGCGCGCTGAGCGGGACGCCGCGGTCTTGATCGCCGAGCGCATCGACGTGACGTTGCCGTCGACCCGCCAGCCGACCGGCGCGCGGCATCCGATCACGATTCTTGCCGAGCACGTTGCCGACACCTTCATAGCAATGGGGTGGGAACTGGCCGAGGGGCCCGAAGTCGAGACAGAGCAGTTCAACTTCGATGCGCTCAACTTCCAGCCTGACCACCCGGCGCGCAGCGAACAGGACACCTTCTATATCGCTCCGGACGGCTCTCGACAGTTGCTCCGCACCCACACGTCGCCGGTGCAGGTGCGCACACTGCTCGAGCGTGAGCTCCCGGTCTATATCGTCTCGATCGGTCGCACATTCCGCACCGACGAACTAGACGCCACACATACGCCGGTCTTCCATCAGGTGGAGGGGCTGGCGGTGGATCGCGGTCTGTCGATGGCCCACTTGCGCGGAACGCTCGACGCATTCGCCCGGGCCGAGTTCGGACCGCAGGCGCGCACCAGGATTCGTCCACACTTCTTCCCGTTCACCGAGCCGTCCGCGGAAGTCGACGTGTGGTTCGAGAACAAGAGGGGCGGCGCCGGCTGGGTGGAGTGGGGCGGCTGCGGAATGGTGAACCCGAATGTGTTGCGCGCCGTCGGTATCGATGCGCAAGTGTATTCCGGCTTTGCATTCGGGATGGGGCTGGAACGCACCCTGCAGTTCCGCAACGGCATCCCCGACATGCGTGACATGGTCGAGGGTGACGTCCGGTTCTCGCTGCCGTTCGGGGTGGATGCCTGATGCGCGTCCCCTACAGCTGGTTACGCGATGTCGTCTCGGTCGGTGCCCCGGGCTGGGATGTGCCGCCCGACGATCTCGAACAGACGCTGCTCCGCATAGGCCACGAAGTCGAAGAAGTGATCACGCTCGGCCCGGTCAGCGGACCGCTGACCGTTGGTCGGGTAACGGACATCGAAGAGCTCACCGAGTTCAAAAAGCCGATCCGCGCCTGCAAAGTCGACGTCGGCGAAGACCAGCAACGCGAAATCGTCTGCGGCGCAACTAACTTCGGTGCGGGCGATCTCGTCGTGGTGGCGCTGCCCGGAACAACGCTGCCCGGTGGCTTCACGATCACCCAGCGAAAGACCTACGGTCGCACCTCCGACGGCATGATTTGCTCGGCAGCCGAACTCGGTTTGGCCACAGACCATTCCGGCATCCTGGTGCTGCCGCCGGGAACTGCTGAACCCGGCGCCGTCGGTGTCGAGGTGTTGGGCCTTGACGAGGTCGTCTTTCACCTGGCTATCACCCCGGATCGGGGTTATTGCATGTCGATTCGCGGTTTGGCCCGGGAGATCGCCTGCGCCTACGACCTGGACTTCGTCGACCCGGCTTCCAGCGATGTGGTTCCCGCGCTGCCCCGCGAGGCGGACGCCTGGCCGTTGACCGTGCAGCCGGAGACCGGCGTGCGCCGGTTCGCGCTGCGCCCGGTGACCGGGATCGACCCGACCGCGGTGTCACCGTGGTGGCTGCAGCGCCGGCTGTTGCTCTCGGGGATCCGGGCCATCTCGCCGGCCGTCGACGCGACGAATTACGTGATGCTGGAGTTGGGCCACCCGATGCACGCGCACGATCTCAAACGGATCACCGGCGGCTTCGCGGTGCGGTTCGCCCGGTCCGACGAGACCGTGGTCACCCTCGACGACATCGAGCGACGGCTCAACCCCGCCGATGTGCTGATTGTCGATGACGTTGCGACCGCGGCGATCGGTGGCGTGATGGGGTCCGGTAGCACCGAGATGCGCGACGACTCCACTGACGTCCTGCTGGAGGCCGCGGTATGGGATCCGGCGGCGGTGTCCCGCACTGCGCGGCGGCTGCACCTGCCCAGCGAGGCCGCCCGCCGCTACGAACGCGAGGTCGACCCGGCCATCTCGGTGGCGGCGCTGGATCGCTGCGCGAGATTGCTCGCCGACATCGCCGGCGGTCAAGTGTCCGAAAAGCTGACCGACTGGCGCGGCGACCCGCCGCGAGACGACTGGGCTGGCTCGCCCATCCCGGTAGCCGCCGACCTGCCGGACCGCACGGCCGGGGTGAGCTATCAGCCAGGCACGACAGCCCGGCGACTCGCCCAGATCGGCGCCGCGGTGACCGCTGACGGCGAAACCCTGACCGTGACGCCACCCAGCTGGCGGCCTGACCTGCTGCAGCCGGCCGACCTGGTCGAGGAGGTGCTGCGGCTGGAGGGTCTGGAGCGCATCCCGTCGGTGCTGCCGGCGGCGCCGGCCGGTCGCGGCCTGTCGGCCAACCAACGGCGCCGTCGCGCGATCGGAAAGTCGCTGGCTCTGTCGGGCTACGTGGAGGTCTTGCCGACGCCGTTTCTGCCGGCCGGCGTTTTCGACGCCTGGGGCCTGCCCGCTGACGACCAACGGCGACACACCACCCAGGTGCTCAACCCGCTGGAGGCCGACCGGCCGCATTTGGCCACCACTCTGCTGCCGGGCGTATTGGAAGCGTTGGCGCGCAACGTGTCCCGCGGCATCGTCGACGTCGCGCTGTATGCCATCGCGCAGGTGGTGCAGCCAACCGAGCAGACCAAGAGCGTCGGACGCATCCCAGTAGACCGGCGCCCCACCGACGAGGAAATCGCACAGCTCGACGCATCGCTGCCGCGCCAACCCCAGCATGTCGCCGCGGTGTTGACCGGGCTGCGGGAACCCCGCGGCCCCTGGGGTGACGGCCGGCGAGTGGAAGCGGCCGATGCATTCGAGGCGGTTCGGATCATCGCCCGGGCGAGCGGAATCGACGTGGCGCTGCGGGCGGCCCAATATCTGCCGTGGCATCCAGGCCGCTGTGCCGAGGTGCTGGTCGGCGAAACGCTCATCGGCCATGCCGGGCAGCTGCATCCCGCGGTGATCGAGCGCTCCGGTCTGCCCAAGGGCACCTGCGCGGTCGAACTGAACCTCGACGCCATGCCCATCGGCGGGGCATTACCCGCGCCGCGGGTTTCGCCGTTTCCGGCCGTGTTCCAAGATGTCAGCCTCGTGGTGGACGCCGATGTCGCCGCGCAGACGGTCGAAGACGCGGTCCGCGACGGCGCCGGGGAACTGCTGGAGGGTGCGTGGCTGTTCGACGTCTACACCGGCCCGCAGGTCGGGGAGAACCGCAAGTCGCTGACGTTCGCCCTGCGGTTCCGTGCGGCCGATCGCACACTCACCGAGGACGAGGCCAGTGCGGCCCGAGACGCGGCGGTGCGCTGCGCTGCGGAGCGGGTTGGCGCGGTGCTGCGGAGCTGAATCGGCTGGTCGAGCGTCGAGTTGTCGGGCCGAATCGGCACCAAACCGCCCAACAAGTCGACGTTGGGCCGAGAACTAGAGAATGAATTTGCAACGCTATGCATAGTCATGCAACGATTGACGGCATGACCCAGGGGATACGTGTGGCGGTGGCCGGCGCCAGCGGCTACGCCGGCGGGGAAATCCTGCGGCTGCTGCTCGGCCATCCGGCTTACCACGACGGTCGGCTGACGATCGGCGCGGTGACCGCCGCCGCCAGCGCGGGCAGCACCCTGGCCGACCACCATCCGCACCTGTTGCCGCTGGCAGGACGGGTACTCGAAGCCACCGACGCCGATGTGCTGGATGGCCACGACGTGGTTTTCCTCGCGCTACCGCACGGACATTCGGCCACGTTGGCGCAACAGCTGAGTCCCCAGACGCTGGTCGTGGACTGTGGCGCGGATTTCCGCCTGACCGACCCGAACGCATGGCAGCGCTTTTACGGCTCCGAGCACGCCGGCAGCTGGCCGTACGGGCTACCCGAGCTGCCCGGCGGGCGGGAGTCACTCCGCGAGGCCCGGCGCATCGCGGTGCCCGGCTGCTATCCGACCGCCGCGCTGTTGGCGCTTTTCCCCGCCGTGGCCGCCGACCTCATCGATCCCGCCGTCAACGTCGTCGCGGTCAGCGGCACATCTGGCGCCGGCCGCGCCGTGAAAACCGAGCTGCTCGGTTCGGAGGTCATCGGGTCGGCGCGGGCTTACAACATCGCCGGCGCGCACCGGCACACCCCCGAAATCGTCCAGGGCCTCAAGCACGTCACCGACCGGGACGTCACCGTGTCGTTTACCCCGGTGCTCATCCCCACCTCGCGCGGCATCCTGGCGACCTGCACCGCGCGCACCCAGTCGCCACTGTCGCAGCTGCGCGCGGCCTACGAAAAGGCTTACCATGCTGAGCCTTTCGTTCACCTGTTACCTGAGGGGCAGCTGCCGCGCACCGGTTCGGTGATCGGCAGCAACGCCGCGCACATCGCGGTGGCAATCGACGAGGACGCCGCCACCTTCATCGCCATCGCGGCGATCGACAATTTGGTCAAGGGCACCGGTGGTGCTGCCGTGCAGTCGATGAACCTGGCGCTCGGCTTGCCGGAAACCGACGGTCTTTCGGTGGTCGGAGTGGCGCCGTGACTCGCGCAGATGCCCATCTGGTCCGCGCGCAGGGTGTGACGGGGCCGGCTGGCTTCCGCGCCACCGGGATCGCCGCCGGGATCAAGTCGTCGGGTGCGCTCGACCTGGCCCTGGTGTTCAACGAGGGCCCCGACTACGCGGCCGCCGGAGTATTCACCCGCAACCAGGTGAAAGCGGCACCCGTGCTGTGGACGCAACAGGTGCTGACGACTGGCCGGCTGCGGGCGGTGATCCTGAACTCCGGCGGCGCCAACGCCTGCACCGGTCCGGACGGGTTCGCCGACACTCACGCCACCGCCGAAGCGGTCGCCGCCGCGTTGTCGCACTGGGGCACCGAAACCGGCGCAATCGAAGTCGCCGTGTGCTCCACCGGATTAATCGGTGACCGGCTGCCGATGGACAAGGTGCTGGCCGGGGTTGGTCACGTCGTGCACGAGATGGCCGGCGGGCTGGCCGGTGGCGAAGAAGCCGCACGGGCCATCATGACCACCGACACCGTGCCCAAACAGGTTGCGCTGCACCATCCGGACAACTGGACGATCGGCGGAATGGCCAAGGGCGCCGGGATGCTCGCGCCCTCGCTGGCGACCATGCTGTGCGTGCTCACCACCGATGCCGTCGCCGACGCCGGTGCGCTCGAGGACGCGCTGCGCCGGGCCACCGCGCAGACGTTCGACCGCCTCGACGTCGACGGCAGCTGCTCGACCAACGACACTGTGCTGCTTCTTGCCTCCGGTGCAAGCGAGATCGCGCCTACCCAAGCTGATCTCGACGACGCCGTGCTGCGCGTCTGTGATGATCTGTGCGCGCAGCTGCAGGCCGACGCCGAAGGCGTCACCAAACGGATCACCGTGACCGTCGCGGGGGCAGCCACCGAGGACGACGCGCTGGTTGCCGCCCGGATGGTTGCCCGCGACAGCCTGGTCAAGACCGCCCTATTCGGCTCCGATCCGAACTGGGGGCGGGTGCTGGCCGCGGTCGGTATGGCCCCGATCCGACTCGACCCGGACCGGATCACCGTGTCGTTCAACGGATCTCCGGTGTGCATCGACGGTGTCGGGGCGGTGGGCGCACGTCAGGTGGATCTGTCAGGTGTGGACATCGACGTACTGGTCGACCTCAAAATCGGCGACGGCCAGGCGGCCATCCGCACCACCGACCTGTCGCACGGCTACGTCGAAGAGAACTCGGCCTATTCGTCATGAGCACTACCGCAGTGTCGATCCAGGCGAAGGCGCAGGTGTTGGCCGAGGCCCTGCCCTGGCTCAAGCAATTACACGGCGAGATCGTGGTGATCAAATACGGCGGCAACGCGATGACCGACGATGCGCTGCGCTCCGCGTTCGCGGCCGACATGGCGTTCTTGCGTAACTGCGGGGTCCACCCCGTCGTTGTCCACGGCGGCGGGCCGCAGATCAGTGCCATGTTGCAGCGGCTCGGGATCGCCGGCGACTTCAAGGGCGGCTTCCGCGTCACCACACCCGAAGTGCTCGACGTAGCGCGGATGGTGTTGTTCGGTCAGGTGGGCCGCGAGTTGGTCAACCTGATCAACGCGCACGGGCCTTATGCGGTCGGCATCACCGGGGAGGACGCGCAGCTCTTCACGGCGGTCCGGCGAAGCGTTACCGTAGACGGCGTGCCTACCGACATCGGGCTGGTGGGCAACGTCGACCATGTCAACACCGCGGCGATCCTCGATCTTATTGCAGCGGAACGGATCCCGGTGGTTTCAACGTTGGCTCCAGACAGCGAAGGTGTTGTACACAACATCAACGCCGACACCGCAGCCGCAGCGCTGGCCGAAGCGCTGCGAGCTGAAAAGCTGCTGATGCTGACCGATATCGACGGCCTGTACACCCGCTGGCCGGACCGCGATTCACTGGTCACCGAAATCGACACGGCCACATTGTCGCAACTGCTGCCGACGCTGGAAACCGGCATGATCCCCAAGATCGAGGCATGCCTGCGCGCAGTCGGCGGCGGGGTGCCCAGCGCCCACATCATCGACGGCCGCGTCGAGCATTGTGTGCTGGTCGAATTGTTCACTGACGAAGGCACCGGCACGAAGGTGGTGAGCGCGTGAGTAATACGGCAACGATGCAACAGCGGTGGTCCGCGGTGATGATGAACAACTACGGCGTCCCGCCGGTCGTATTGGCCAGCGGCGACGGTGCGGTGGTCACCGATGTGGATGGGAAGTCCTACCTGGATCTGCTCGGCGGCATCGCGGTCAACGTGCTCGGACATCGTCACCCCGCCGTCATCGACGCCGTGACGCGACAGATGTCAACGCTGGGACATACCTCCAATCTGTACGCCGCCGAACCCGGTATCGCGCTGGCCGAGGCGTTGGTCGGCTTGCTGGGCTGCGATGCAGAGACGCGGGTGTTCTTCTGCAACTCGGGTACCGAGGCCAACGAGTTGGCGTTCAAACTTTCCCGGCTGACCGGGCGGACGAAACTGGTTGCAGCTCAAGAAGCTTTCCATGGCCGGACGATGGGATCGCTGGCCCTGACCGGTCAGCCCACCAAGCAAGCGCCGTTTGCACCGCTGCCCGGTGACGTCACGCATGTCCCATATGGCGACTCCGATGCCCTTTCGGCGGCTGTCACTGATGAGACCGCGGCGGTGTTTTTGGAGCCGATCATGGGGGAAAGCGGTGTCGTCGTCCCGCCCGATGGCTACCTCGCGGCCGCCCGCGACATCACCTCCGAGCACGGCGCCTTGCTGGTTCTCGACGAGGTGCAGACCGGGATGGGCCGCACCGGTACGTTTTTCGCCCACCAGCATGACGGCATCACTCCCGACGTGGTGACGTTGGCCAAAGGCCTCGGCGGTGGGCTGCCGATCGGGGCGTGCCTGGCGGTCGGGCGGGCCGCGCAGCTGCTGTCACCCGGTCTGCATGGCAGCACCTTCGGTGGTAACCCGATCTGCGCGGCGGCGGCGCTGGCGGTGCTGCGGGTACTGGCCGCCGACGATCTGGTGCGACGCTCCGAAGTGCTCGGAAAAACCCTGCGTCAGGGCATCGAATCGCTGGGCCACCCGTTGATCGATCACGTCCGCGGCCGCGGCTTGCTATGCGGCGTGGTGCTGACTGCACCAGCCGCGAAAGACGCCGAGATCGCCTGTCGCGCTGGTGGCTTCCTGGTCAACGCCGCCGTGCCCGACGTGATTCGGTTGGCGCCGCCGTTGATCATCACCGAACATCAGATCGACGCCTTCGTCACCGCGCTGCCGGACCTCCTGGATACGGCAAGGGCAACCCGATGACACGACACTTCCTGCGCGATGACGACCTGTCACCCGATGAACAGGCCGAAGTGCTCGCACTGGCCGCCGAGCTGAAAAAGGATCCGTTCAGCCAGCGCCCGCTGGACGGCCCACGCGGCGTCGCCGTCATCTTCGACAAGAACTCGACCCGTACCCGGTTTTCGTTCGAGGTGGGGATCGCTCAACTGGGCGGGCACGCCGTGGTGGTGGACGGCCGCAGCACCCAGCTCGGCCGCGAAGAGACCCTGCAGGACACCGCGAAAGTGTTGTCCCGCTATGTCGATGCCATCGTTTGGCGCACCTACGGGCAAGCGCGCCTGGCCGCGATGGCCGAAACCGCGACGGTGCCGATCGTCAACGCACTGTCCGACCAGTTCCACCCCTGTCAAGTACTCGCCGATCTGCAGACCGTCGCCGAACGCATTGGATCGCTGCGCGGCTTGAGCATGTCGTACTTCGGCGACGGCGCCAACAACATGGCGCATTCGCTGATGCTCGGCGGGGTCACCGCCGGCATGGACGTGACGATCGCCGCTCCCGACGGCTTTGCGCCGGATCCATCGGTGGTCGCTGCCGCCGAGCGACGCGCCGCGGACACCGGCGGGTCGGTGACAATCACCGCAGACCCTGCCGCTGCAGCGTCGGACGCCGACGTGCTGGTCACCGACACCTGGACGTCGATGGGCCAAGAGGACGACGGACTGGACCGGGTTCGGCCGTTCCGTCCGTTCCAGCTCAACGCCGGGCTGCTTTCGCTGGCTAACTCGGAAGCTGTTGTGCTGCATTGCCTCCCGGCACACCGAGGGCATGAGATCACCGACGATGTGCTCGACGGGCCGCACAGCGCGGTGTGGGACGAGGCCGAAAACCGGCTGCATGCGCAAAAGGCGCTGCTGGTCTGGCTTTTGGAGCGGTCGAAATGACTCGCAGCGGCCCGAAGGCCGCATCGGAAGTCACCCGTGCCGCGCGGCAGGCGCGTATTGTCGCGACCCTGTCGTCGGCTGAGGTCCGCAGCCAGAGCGAGCTGGCCGCGCTGCTGGCCGCCGACGGGATCGAGGTCACGCAGGCCACCTTGTCGCGGGACCTGGAGGAGCTCGGCGCGGTGAAGCTGCGCGGCGCCGACGGTGGGGTGGGCATGTATGTGGTGCCCGAGGACGGCAGCCCGCTGCGCGGGGTATCGGGTGGCACCGGCCGGCTGGCGCGGCTGCTGAGCGAATTGCTGGTGTCCACCGACGCGAGCGCAAACCTGGCCGTGCTGCGCACCCCGCCCGGCGCAGCCGACTATCTGGCCAGCGCGATCGACCGGGCAGCGCTGCCGTACGTCGTCGGGACGATCGCCGGTGACGACACCATTTTCGTTGCGGCTCGCGAGCCGATGACCGGCGCGGAGCTTGCAACCGTGCTCCAAGACCTCAAATAACCTGCGAAACAAGGAGAGCAATTCATGTCCGAGCGCGTCATCTTGGCGTATTCCGGCGGTTTAGACACCTCGGTGGCGATCAGCTGGATCGGCAAGGAGACCGGCCGAGAGGTGGTCGCGGTCGCGATCGATCTGGGCCAGGGCGGTGAGGACATGGACGTGGTACGCCAGCGGGCGCTGGATTGCGGCGCTGTCGAAGCGGTCGTCGTCGACGCCCGCGACGAGTTCGCCGACGGTTATTGCCTGCCGACCATCTTGTCCAACGCGCTCTACATGGATCGCTACCCGCTGGTGTCGGCGATCAGCCGGCCGCTGATTGCCAAGCATCTGGTGGCCGCGGCCCGTGAGCACGGCGGAAGCATCGTCGCGCACGGTTGCACCGGTAAAGGCAATGACCAGGTCCGATTTGAAGTTGGATTCGCCTCGCTGGCACCGGATCTGGAGGTCCTCGCACCCGTTCGCGACTACGCGTGGACCCGCGAGAAGGCGATCGCATTCGCCGAAGAGAACGCCATTCCGATCAACGTCTCCAAACGCTCACCGTTCTCGATCGACCAGAACGTGTGGGGCCGGGCGGTGGAAACGGGCTTCCTGGAACACCTGTGGAATGCGCCAACCAAGGACATCTACGCCTACACCGAAGATCCCACCGTCAACTGGAATACCCCCGATGAGGTGATCGTCGGATTCGAGCGAGGCATTCCGGTGTCGATCGACGGTAGACCGGTGTCGGTGCTGCAGGCGATCGAGGAGCTCAACACCCGTGGGGGTGCGCAGGGAGTCGGCCGCCTGGATGTGGTCGAAGATCGGCTGGTGGGCATCAAGAGCCGCGAAATCTACGAAGCGCCGGGGGCGATGGTGTTGATCACCGCGCACACCGAACTCGAGCACGTCACGCTCGAGCGCGAGCTGGGGCGGTTCAAGCGTCACACCGACCAACGCTGGGCGGAACTGGTGTACGACGGATTGTGGTACTCGCCGTTGAAGACAGCGCTGGAGGCTTTCGTCGCCAAGACCCAGGAACACGTGTCAGGTGAAATTCGGATGGTGTTGCACGGCGGCCACATTGCCGTCAACGGGCGGCGCAGCGCCGAATCGCTCTACGACTTCAACCTCGCGACCTACGACGAAGGGGACAGCTTCGACCAGTCCGCCGCCAAAGGCTTTGTGTACGTGCACGGCCTGTCGTCGAAAATCGCCGCGCGCCGTGACGTGGCCACTGATCAACCATGACCACCAACGAAGGATCGTTGTGGGGCGGGAGGTTCGCCGACGGCCCGTCCGATGCGCTGGCCGCGTTGAGCAAATCCACCCACTTCGATTGGGTGCTGGCGCCTTACGACATCACCGCGTCCAGGGCGCACACCGTGGTGCTGTTCCAGGCCGGCTTGCTCACCGAGGAGCAGCGTGACGGGCTGCTGGCCGGGCTGGACAGCCTCGCGGAGGATGTCGCTGACGGCAGTTTCCTTCCGCTGTTTACCGATGAGGACGTGCACGCCGCGCTGGAACGCGGACTGATTGAGCGGGTTGGGCCCGACCTGGGCGGTCGGCTGAGGGCGGGCCGTTCACGAAACGATCAAGTGGCCACCCTGTTTCGGATGTGGCTGCGTGATGCCATACGCCGAGTGGCCGCCGGTGCGCTCGAACTCGTCGCCGCGCTGGGCACCCAGGCCGCTGCTCACCCAAGCGCGATCATGCCGGGCAAGACCCACCTGCAGTCTGCGCAGCCGATCCTGCTGGCACACCATCTGCTTGCGCACGCCCACCCGCTGCTGCGCGACGTCGACCGGATCGTCGACCTGGACAAGCGCACCGCGGTGTCGCCGTATGGCTCCGGGGCGTTGGCAGGGTCGTCGTTGGGGCTTGACCCAGACGCGATCGCCGTACAGCTAGGATTCGCGACCGCAGCTGACAACTCGGTAGACGCCACTGCGGCAAGGGATTTCGCCGCAGAAGCCGCGTTTGTTTTCGCGATGATCGGGGTCGACCTGTCACGGCTTGCCGAGGACATTATCCTTTGGAGCTCAACCGAATTCGGCTACGTCACCTTGCATGACTCGTGGTCGACCGGCAGCTCGATCATGCCGCAGAAGAAGAATCCCGACATCGCTGAGCTGGCGCGCGGCAAGTCCGGTCGGCTGATCGGGAACGTCGCGGGGCTTCTCGCAACGCTGAAAGCGCAGCCGTTGGCTTACAACCGGGACCTGCAAGAGGACAAGGAGCCGGTGTTCGACTCGGTGGCGCAATTGGAGTTGCTGCTGCCCGCGATGGCCGGACTGGTCAGCAGCCTGACGTTCGACACCGAGCGGATGGCAGCGCTGGCCCCGGCAGGCTACACCATGGCCACTGACATCGCCGAATGGCTGGTGCGCCAAGGGGTCCCGTTCCGCGACGCGCACGAGTCGGCAGGAGCGGCCGTGCGGGTCGCGGAGCAGCGGGGCGTCGGCCTGGAGGAGCTGACCGACGACGAACTGGCCGCCGTCAGCAGCCAGTTGACCCCCGAGGTCCGCGAAGTGCTGACCATCGAGGGTTCGGTGTCATCGCGCGACGCGCGCGGCGGCACCGCGCCAAGCCAGGTCGCCACACAGCTCGACGCGGTTCATGTTGTGGCCCAACGACTTCGACAAGAGCTCAGGCGCTAGGCTGCGACGGCTCACACCCACCGACGTTCCTGGATAACCCCTAGCAGGGAGCGCGCGGCCTGGGTCAGTGGATCGTCATCCCCCAGCAGGGTGCTGCATTCTGCGATCAACGGTTCCGTCCAAGCACGAGCGCTGTCGAACTCATGACCCCGCCAGAGCGTATGGGCCAGCTCATAGCGGCGGCTCAGGCACGTGCGGGAGGCCGTTCCGGACTCCCGGATAGCCTGCCCTACCGATTTTTTGGCATCGACAACTGCATTCATCATGTCTTCCAACTCGGCACGTATTTCCTCGGCATGCTCGGCGACGCTGTCTCTGCCGTCTTCATCGAGGGTGCCGAAATCGCCCCACGGCCGTTCCGGGTTGAAGTCGAGATCGCGGTCTTCGATCTCGAATTCGATCAACAGCTCCGTCGATACCTCATCCTGCGTGTCGAGTGTTTCTTGCCAGGCAATCCGTTGCTCTGCCAACATCTGTCGACCGGCCACGGTCAGATCATGCTGTTCGCCCAGCGCCCGCACTTCATCGTCAACGAGGACCTCCCAATCAGAGACCCGATCGAGGATCTGGCTCTCAGCGGGTGGCAACCACAGCGCCCGGGTGTGCCGCGCCAGCAGCGTGTGCTGATGGTCATAGCCCAATACCGAAGTGAGCACCGGAATCAGCCGGTCGAATTCACTGACCGCGGCGGCTATATCTCCGGCCTCGCCCACACAGATGGCGGCGGCGAGTTGGACGGCGACACTGTCCGGGTGGTGATCGCCCAGCGTTTGTCGCATGCCCAGCGCGGTGGCCGTCAGTTCATCGCGCGCGCCTATCCGGTCGCCCAACTGTCGTCGCAGCTCTCCGATTTGGTGGCGTGCGCCGAGCGTGGAGTGGTGTTCGGTTCCGAAGACCCGTTGCTCGTCGCCGTAGAGGGCCACCCACACCGGTAACGCTTCTGCCGGATTGAGGCCCAATTCCGGGTCAGAGCATGCCAGGATGTGGCGCGCTGACACTGTGCTCGGGTGATCGGCACCTAGCACCTCGGTCGCTGCCGGAACCACCTCCCGGGCCGCATCCAGCGCACCGGAGATATCACCCGCGCCGAGCCGCCAGCTGTGGATCAGCGCCGCAATCGCCAGAGTGTCAGGATGGCGTTCCCCCAGAGCCTCGGTATGCGCGGTCAGAATCTGAGCGCCGTAACGCAAAGCGCTTTCAAAATCGCCGGCTGCTGCGCTTGCCGCCGTCGCTTCGTATAGTGTGCTCGGCACGACCGCACTGCTCGACAACTCTTCGTCATCCGACACGAGGTTCCGCCCCCCACAATCGCTTTCACAGACGGGCTCGGATACCGGGCCTCGAGATAGGTTGCATCCCGAGCCTACCGCGCGCAGCCGGGACCTAAGCGCACGATAATTTCGGCACCCAGCGTCGAGAAGCGCGGCCTAAGCGGGGCTTATTCGACGAGCTCTGAAAGCTCCATCCACCGGTTCTCCAGCTCGGCGACGTCGCCTTCCAGCTGGCGCAACTTCTGGGTGAGCCGGGTGACGCCGACGTGGTCGGATTGGTCATGTTCGGCGAGTTCGCGGTGCGCGGCGGCGATCTGGTCGGCCATCCGTGCCAGCCTGCGGTCGATTGCGCCGATCTCCTTTTGGGCGGCGCGCAATTGTGCGCCCGACATTGTCTGCGGCTCAGCGGTACTGGTGGCCGGCGCGGCAGAACGGGCTGTTCTCGCATGCGCGGCGAGCCTCAGGTATTCGTCGACACCGCCGGGCAGATGCCGCAGCCGGCCGTCCAGGATTGCGTATTGCTGATCGGTGACACGCTCCAGCAGGTAGCGGTCGTGCGAGACGACGATCAGTGTGCCGGGCCAGGAGTCGAGAAGATCTTCGGTGGCGGCCAGCATGTCGGTGTCGACGTCGTTTGTCGGCTCGTCGAGCAGCAGGACATTGGGCTCGGCCAGCAGGGTGAGCATCAGTTGTAGCCGCCGGCGCTGCCCGCCGGACAGCTCGCCAACCCGTGCCGACAGCTGCTCTCCGGCGAAACCGAGCCGCTCCAACAACTGCGCCGGAGTCATGTCACGGCCGTCGACTTGATAGCCACTGCGTAGCCGGCCCAACACGTCGGCGACCCGCTCGCCGGACAGCGGCGCCAGCTCATCATCTTGCTGGTCGAGGATGGCCAACTGAACAGTCTTGCCGCGCTTGATTTTTCCGCTATCGGGTTGCACCGCGCCGGTGATCAGCCCGAGCAGGGTAGACTTGCCGGCGCCGTTAGCGCCGACGATGCCGGATCGTTCACCCGGGCCGATTCGCCAGTCGACATCGCGCAGTACCGGCTGGCCGTTGAACGAGACCGAGACGTCAAGCAGGTCCACCACGTCCTTGCCGAGCCGCGCGGTGGCAAGTTTCGCCAACTCAACAGTGTTGCGCAGCGGCGGCACGTCGGCGATCAGCTGGTTGGCCGCATCGATTCGGAACTTCGGTTTCGACGTGCGCGCCGGTGGGCCGCGGCGAAGCCAGGCCAGCTCCTTGCGCATCAGGTTCTGTCGCTTGGCCTCGGCGGCGGCGGCCCGCCGGTCTCGCTCGACGCGCTGCAACACATAGGCGGCATAGCCGCCGTCGAACGGCTCGACGATTCGGTCGTGCACCTCCCACATCGTGGTCGCAACCTCGTCGAGGAACCACCGGTCGTGAGTCACCAGCAGCAGTCCGCCGGTGTTGCGGGCCCAACGTTGACGCAAGTGGCCGGCCAGCCAGGTGATGCCTTCGATGTCGAGGTGGTTGGTCGGTTCGTCGAGCGTGATGACATCCCAATCGCCGACGAGCAGTGCGGCCAGCTGTACCCGTCGCCGCTGGCCACCGCTGAGCGTGCCGATCGTCGCGTCCCAGGCGAGGTCCGCGACCAGTCCGCCGACCACGTCGCGGACGCGCGGATTACCCGCCCACTCGTGCTCCGGACGGTCGCCCACCAGTGTCCATCCCACCGTGCTGCCCGAGTCCAGGTTGTCAGCCTGGCTCAGCGCACCGACCCGCAAGCCGCTGCGCTGGGTCACCCGCCCGGCGTCCGGGCGCACCCGCCCGGTGAGCAACCCCAGCAAACTGGACTTGCCGTCTCCGTTTCGTCCCACGATGCCGATGCGGTCGCCGTCGCTGACCCCGACGGTCAGCGATTCGAAAACGACCTGAGTCGGATACTCCAGGTGCACCGCCTCGGCCCCCAACAGGTGTGCCACCGGCCCGACCTTAGCTGGCGGGCCGGCGGGCAGACTACGCTGGCTAACGCACTGGCACCGTGACCAAAGCTGCTGGCCTACCCCCTGCGATATGCCATGATGTGCAGGCTGTCAGGCCCACACGCAGCACAGAACCGTCTCAGTTGGTAGGGAGCGACGGCATGGATCTGAACCTTTCGGCGGTCACGCGACCGGTTGAGCGTCTGGTAGCGACAGCGCAGAACGGCTTGGAAGTTCTGCGGCTCGGCGGCCTGGAAACCGGCAACTCCCCGTCGCCTTCTCAGGTGGTGGAGAGCGTCCCGATGTACAAGCTTCGGCGGTACTTCCCGCCGGACAGTCGGCCGGGGCACCCGCAGGCGGGCCCGCCGGTCCTTTTGGTGCACCCGATGATGATGTCGGCGAATATGTGGGACGTCACCCGCGAGGAGGGGGCGGTCGGCATCTTGCACGCCGCCGGGCTGGATCCGTGGGTCATCGACTTCGGCTCACCCGATCAGGTCGAGGGCGGCATGCGGCGGAACCTGGCCGACCACATCGTCGCGCTGAGTGAGGCGCTCGACGCGATGACCGAAGTCACCGGTCAGGACGTGCATCTGGCCGGCTATTCGCAGGGCGGGATGTTCACCTATCAGGTGGCGGCGTATCGACGCTCGAAAGGCATCGCCAGCATCATCACGTTCGGCTCCCCGGTGGATACCTTGGCGGCTCTCCCCATGGGGCTTCCGCCCAACTTGGCTCCCGGTATCGCCAATTTCATGGCCGACCATGTGTTCAACCGGCTGGATATCCCAAGTTGGTTGGCGCGCACTGGTTTTCAGATGCTCGACCCGCTCAAGACCGCTAAGGCGCGGCTCGATTTCGTGCGTCAGCTGCACGACCGTGAGGCGCTGCTGCCGCGGGAAGCTCAGCGCAGATTCCTGGAGTCGGAGGGCTGGATCGCCTGGTCTGGCCCAGCAGTCTCCGAGCTGCTCAAACAATTCATCGCGCACAACCGGATGATGACGGGCGGTTTCGCCATCAACGGTCAGCTGGTGACGCTCACCGACATCACTTGTCCGGTGCTGGCTTTCGTCGGTGAGGTCGACGACATCGGTCAGCCGGCCGCGGTGCGAGGTATTCGTCGCGCAGCACCCAATGCAGAGGTGTACGAATACTCGCTGCGGGCCGGTCACTTCGGGCTGGTGGTCGGATCCAGAGCGGCACAGCAGACCTGGCCAACCGTCGCCGACTGGGTGCTCTGGATTTCCGGGCACGGCGACAAACCCACTGACATGTTCCCGATGGCCGACCAGCCGACCGAGCACGCCGACCGCGGCGTCGCGCTGAGTTCCAGGGTGGCGCACGGCCTGGGTGAGGCATCCGGGGTGGCGCTGACGATCGCCCGTGGTGCAGCCGACGCGGTCGTTGCAGTCAACAAGTCCATGCGCACGATCGCCGTCGAGACCGTCCGAACCTTGCCGCGTCTGGCCCGACTGGGCCAGATCAACGACCACACCCGCATCTCGCTGGGCCGGATCATCGGCGAACAGGCGCACGATGCGCCCAACGGCGAATTTCTGCTCTTCGACGGACGCGTTCACACCTACGAGGCGGTCAACCGGCGCATCGACAACGTCGTGCGCGGCCTCATCGAGGTCGGGGTCCGCCAGGGCGAACACGTCGGTGTGCTGATGGAAACCCGGCCGAGCGCGCTGGTGGCCATCGCCGCGTTGTCGCGGCTGGGCGCCGTCGCGGTGCTGTTGAAGCCCGACGTCGACCTGGCAGCGGCGGTCCGCCTCGGCGGCGTGACCGAGATCATCACCGACCCGCCCAACCTCGAGACCGCGCGGCAACTGCCGGGGCAGATCCTGGTCCTCGGTGGCGGTGAGTCGCGTGATCTGCATCTGCTCGATGACGCCGGCGTCATCGACATGGAACAGATCGACCCCGACGCCGTCGAGCTCCCGGCCTGGTATCGGGCCAACCCCGGGCTGGCCAGGGATCTGGCGTTCGTCGGGTTCAGCACCGCCGGCGGCCAACTCGTCGCCAAGCAGATCACCAACTACCGATGGGCGCTGTCGGCGTTCGGCACCGCCTCGACCGCGGCCTTAAGCCGTACCGACACGGTCTACTGCCTGACGCCGCTGCATCACGAATCCGGGCTGCTGGTCAGCCTCGGCGGCGCGGTGGTCGGCGGCGCCCGCATCGCCTTGTCGCGGGGCCTGCGCGCGGACCGATTCATCGCCGAAGTACGTCAGTACGGCGTCACCGTCGTCTCCTACACCTGGGCCATGCTCCGCGATGTCATCGACGACCCGGCGTTCGTGTTGCGTGGGAATCACCCGGTGCGGTTGTTCATCGGCTCCGGCATGCCGACCGGAATGTGGCAGCGAGTGGTCGACGTGTTTGCGCCCGCGCATGTCGTCGAGTTCTTCGCCACCACCGACGGTCATGCGGTGCTGGCCAACGTGTCTGGCGCCAAGATCGGCAGCAAAGGCCGGCCGCTGCCGGGAGCCGGACGCGTCGAACTGGGCGCCTACGACGCCGAGCATGACCTGATCCTGGAAACCGACCGCGGGTTGGTGCGGGTCCCAGACGTCGGCGAAGTCGGGGTGCTGCTCGCCGAGCCTCGTGGACCGATCGACCCGACTGCCTCGGTCAAACGTGGGGTATTCGCCCCGGCCGACACCTGGATCTCCACCGAGTACCTCTTCCGTCGTGACGCCGACGGCGACTTCTGGTTAGTGGGCAGGCGCGGTTCGGCCGTGCGGACGGCGCGCGGCATGGTGTTCTGCGAGCCGATCACCGATGCGCTCGGGCTGATTCCGGCGGTGGACCTTGCGGTGACCTATGGCGTGCAGGTGGACGGTCACCACGTCTCAGTGGCCGCCGTTACCTTGCGGCCGGGCGCAACGATCACGGCAGCGGATCTCACCGAAGCGGTGGCCGCCATGCCGTTCGGGTTGGGCCCCGACATCGTGCATGTGGTGGGGGAGCTAACGCTGTCCGCCACATATCGCCCGACGGTAAGTCCGTTGCGCGCGGCCGGGATTCCCAAGCCGGGGCGGCACGCATGGTATTTCGATGCTGACACCAACCAATTCCGGCGGTTGACGGGCGCGGTGCGAGCGGAGATGTCCGATGCGTAATGACGATCGGGGCCGGCGTGATTGACGAAACACTGCTGAGCATCCTGGTCTGCCCGGCCGATCGAGGCCCGCTGGTACCGGTCTCCAAAGGCGACCAGGAGTTGCTGTACAACCCACGGATGCGGCGTGCTTACCGCATCGAGGACGGCATCCCGGTGCTGCTGGTCGACGAGGCGATCGAGGTCGGCGACGACGAGCACGTTAGGCTTACGGCGCAGAAAAATGAGCCAAATCCCCAGTGAGGTATCGCTGTAGGTTCGGAGCGATCGTGTCGGCGATCTGCTCGGCGGGCAGCGACTTGAACGGCTCCAATTCCAGGATGTAGCGCGCCAACACCACGCCCGCCAATTGCGATGCCACGAACTGGATGCGGATGATCCCGGTGCCGGGCGGGTTGTCGACCCGCGGACCTATCTCGACCGCAATCACGTCCTGGATGAACGAACGAAACAGGTTGACCTCCGATCCGGCCAGGATCGAACGTAGCGTAGCGATCAAGCCGGTACCGAGTTCGGAGTCCCAGAGCGGCAACAACATTGACGGAATTGCATGGCCGAGTTTCTCGACGGGCACCTCGCGCAGCGGGCCGATGATGTCCATCGGGTTGATCGGGATCCGGACAGCCGCGGCGAACAGCTTTTCCTTGGTGCCGAAGTAGTGGTGCACCAATGCCGAATCCACGCCCGCCGCTGCGGCTACCGCACGTATCGAGGTATTGCCGATTCCGTTGCGGGCAAATAGTATTCGGGCATTCTCCAGAATCCGTTCCCGTGTGCCGGAATTGCCCGCCGGTCGGCCAGGCCGTTTACGCCCGGTGCTGGTGGTCCCCACGCTACGGTGTCCGTCGCCGAAGGGTTGCCGCCGCCAGGCATAGCGCCGCAATCGCAAACCCCAACACAGCCAAAATGTCACGTACCGCGACGCCGGTCAGATCGGTGTGTGCAGCCACCTGTTGCAGAGCCTCCAGGGCATAGCTGGCCGGCATCACGTTGCTGATCCAGTGCAACCAGGTCGGCATCAGTGCACGCGGGACGATGATCCCGGCCAGCAACAGCTGCGGCACCATCACCAGCGGAATGAACTGCACGGCCTGAAACTCGGTTCGCGCGAACGCACTACACAGCAATCCGAGGCCGACTCCCAGTACGGCGTTGACGATCGCAATCAGGAACACCCATAACGGATTGCCGGCGGTGTCGAAGCCGAGGAGCCAGAACGACACCGTGCAAGCTAACGTGGCCTGCAGCGCTGCAGCGACCGAAAAGGCTGTGCCATATGCGATCAGCAGATCAAGCCGGCGCAGCGGAGTAGTCAGGATCCGCTCCAACGTTCCCGAAGCCCTTTCGCGCTGCATGGTGATCGCCGTGATGATGAACATCACGAACAGCGGGAAAAGGCCGAGCAGGATCAGGCAGGCGTTGTTGAACGGCGATGGCGCGCCCGGACGGTGTGGGGCGTTCTCAAACATGAAGTACATCAACGTGATAACCAAGATCGGCACCGCGAGGATCATCGCCACGCTGCGGTGATCGGCGGCCAGCTGGCGCAGAATCCGCGTCGTCGTAGCGGTGTAGCCCCGCAGCCCTAACCGGCCTGGCGCTTCGTGCTGCGCCTGATGATGGACAGAAACGCGTCCTCCAGTGACGTGCATCCGGTGTCCTCTCGTAGTTGGGTCGGGTTGGTCTGGGCGACCAGGTGGCCGTCGCGCATCAGCAACAGGTCACCGCAGTGGTCGGCTTCGTCCATCACGTGGCTGGAAACCAGCAGCGTGGTCCCGCCGTGGGCGAGTTCGGCGAACTGGTCCCAGAGATCTGCCCGTAGCACCGGGTCCAACCCGACCGTGGGCTCGTCGAGCACGAGTAGTTCCGGCTGGCAGACCAGCGCGCACGCCAGCGACACCCTGGTGCGCTGACCGCCGGACAGATTCCCGCAATAGGCAGTGCTGTGATCGCTCAGCCCCACCCGATCGATCGCGGAGTCAGCGGCGCTGCGGTCAAATCCGTACAGCGACGCGAAATAGCGGACGTTGTCGACGATCCGCAGGTCGTTGTAGATCGT